>JAICUM010000527.1 GCA_025935855.1 Pirellulales bacterium
GCCGCTGCAGTTGTTTGTCCGTCATCATTTTCACCTCATTTAGCCCCGCCGAAGCGCGGAGGCGCCCCTGGCATTTTGCCAGTGAGAAGTGGCAAGCGAGTACCCACTTCAGCACTGGCAGAATGCCAGTGGCACCCGTTCGAATGGCACTCTGAACCTCGATAAATACTTACGACGTAATAGCGCCCAATTCTGCGCTTCATTGTACGAGCTGAAACTCCGGCAGCATGGTGACGCACCACAGGACGTCCGCGACGCCTTCCGGAGTGAGGGATTTGCCTGCCAGCTCCAACATGCGGGACATTTCTTCTTTGTTAGGTTCGCGCGCGAGGCCGGCTTTGAAAATCCGCCGGCACATCGCCTCCGACGAATCCTTGGGGTAATCCGCAAGCAGCTTCTTTGACCCCGCTTCCAAGAGCTCGGTGAGCGATTGGCCGTTGCTGAGCTCGATCGCTTCGAGCGTGGTCACTTCGGCGGGCCGCGTGGTGACGACTTGCTCGCGGTTGGGCCGGCCGAGCGTGCGCATCAGCGGCGTGCTGACCAGCAGCGAGGAACGCACGAAGGGGCGGGCGCCCTGCTTTTTCAGTGGTTTGGTGAAGATGTCGTCTTTCGCCGTTTTGTCGGGCGCCACGCCCGTGATTGCGGCCAAGGCGTCGCAAAACTCTTCAGCCGTCATCCGTTTCGGCGCCGGCCCCGCGAAGACGTAATCCTCCGGCGACGCCGTCTCATCGATGGCCGTGCTCTGCATGCTGTACACGCGCGAGGTTGCGATCAGCCGCAGCGTTTCTTTGAGGTCGTATTTCGAATCCGAAAGGTGGACGGCCAGCTCGTCGAGCAAATCTTCACTCCAAGGGCGCGTGCCCATGGAATCGACGGGGTGGACAATGCCGCGGCCCATCAGACGCTGCCAGAGGCGGTTGACGATCGTGCGCGTCAGCCGGCCGTTTGCAGGCGAAGTCATCAAGCCGGCGAGCTGCTGGAGCCGTGCTTCGCGCGGCGCCGCGGGATCGACTTTGCCCAACTCGGGGAACAAGAAATACGGCGTCGCCATGGCGCCGGTCGGCTTGTCGCAGCGGTTGATTTCCAGCGTGTGGTCGCTGGCAATCGCCGCGAGGCCATAGGAATCCACCAGCTTCCACTTGTCGATGAAGCTGTCGTGGCAGGAGGCGCACTTCAGGTTCACGCCGAGGAACACCTGCCCCACGTTTTGAGCGAACTGCAGCTCCGGCTGTTGGCTGGCGTTCACCTTACCGCGCCACACGATGCCCTTGGCGAAGCCTTCCGACTCGGCGTTCGGCGAGATGAGCTCGCGCACGAACTCATCGTACGGCATGTCGTCCAAGAGGGCTTTGTAGAGCCAGGAGGTGATCTGCTTGCGGCCGCCGTCGATGTAGCCGGGGCCGGCGTAATCGTTCCGCAAGAGGTCGTTCCAGAAGGTGAGCCAGTGGTCGGCGTACGCGACGCGGTCGTCGAGCAGCCGGTTGACGAGCGCCTCGCGCTTGTTGGGGTCGCCGTCGGCGACGAAGGCGTCCACGTCCGCCGGCTTGGGCAATAGGCCGGTGAGATCGAGGCTCACGCGGCGCATAAAGGCGGCGTCGCCCAGCGGCGGCGGTAGCTTGAGGTTGTAATCGCTCCAGTACTGGAAGACGATTCGATCAATGGGATTGTCGGCGCCCTGCTCCGCGGGCGGAAGCTCCGGCCGGCGCGGCTTGAGCGGCGCTTCGTATTCGTTCGCGAGGAAGGAGAAGCCCTCCTGCCAAGGAACGCCCGCGTCGATCCAGCGGCGCAGTGTGGCGACTTCGTCTTTGGTGAGCCGCTTTCCCTTCGGCGGCATTTGCACGTCGGGGTCGTCGCTGGAGACGCGATCGATCAGCTCGCTGTCGGCCGCCTTACCCGGCTCGACCATCTCGGAGTCGAGCAGCGACTCGCGCGTGTCGAGCGACAGGCTGCCCTTGTACGTGCCGTTGGTGTGGCACTTGGCGCAGTGCTGCTGGATGATCGGCAGCACGTCGTGGGCGAAATCGACGTTGGCGGCGGAGGCGGGGCCAGGAAAAAGCAGGACGACCAGCGCGAGTAGTGAAAGTAATCGCATCGGCGGCAGGATATCGCTCAGCGGATAAAAAGCGGCGGTGGAATGTGCTCGAAGGACTCTATTTTAAGTCGATCGGGCGTCGGAACAACCGGCCGCCGGCCCGACGGCGGTTGCTCCTCACTGTTCCAATGTTACGATACGGCCAATTCTTACGCCTCGAGACAGGGAATATGGGTGTTTGCACATGAGCGCATCGAGCCAGTTGAAGACGGCCATTGTGATCGCCAGCGCCATTGGCCTGGCTATGAGCGAGCCGTCGTTCGCAGCGCCCGCCGGTGAGACGCGCGGCGCTAAGCCGCAAGCGGCTCGAATCGAACTCACCTACCGAAATCCAGTGTGGGGCGGCTATTTGGCCGATCCGCAGGTGCTGAAGACCGGCGGCGAGTATTACGCCTACGGCACCGGCGCCGAGCGCGACGGCCGGCAGTTTCCGGTGCTGCACTCGCGGGATTTCATGCACTGGGAGTTCGTTGGCGACGCGCTGGAGACGCCGGCCGAGCTGAAGGGCAAGTTCTTCTGGGCGCCCGAGGTCGTCGAAAAGGACGGCAAGTTCTACATGTACTACGCCGGCGACCAGAAGGTGCGTGTGGCCGTCGCCGAGAAGCCGGCCGGGCCGTTCCGCGACGCCGGCAAGGTGTTCTTTCCGAAGGAGCCGTTCTCGATCGACGCGCATGCGTTTCACGATCCGCAGTCGGGGAAGTGGTACTTATTCTTTGCCAAAGATTTTCTGGACCAGCGCGTGGGCACGGCCCCGGCGGTGGCGGAGCTGGCTGACGATATGCTCTCGACCGTCGGGCCCGTGAAGACGGTGTTGCGGGCGAGCGCCGATTGGCAGATCTTCACGCGGAACCGCAAGATGTATGGCCGCACGTTCGACGAGTGGCACACCGTCGAAGGGCCGTTCATCGTGCTGCACGACAAGCGGTACTACTGTTTTTATTCCGGCGGCAATTGGGAGACGCCGGGCTATGGCGTTGGCTTTGGCGTGGCGGACGCGGTGACGGGGCCGTACACGGACACCTCCGATCGCGACGGGGCGGCGGTGCTGCACGGCGGGCACGACGGTCTCATTGGCCCGGGGCACAACAGCATTGTCGTCGGGCCGGACGATCGCACGGATTTCATCGTGTACCACTCGTGGAACAAGGAGCGCACGAAGCGGCAGATGTGCGTCGATCCGCTCGTGTGGACGGCCGATGGTCCCAAGGCCTATCACGCGGCCCGCGGCGAGCGGCACGTGACGCTGCCCTTGGAAGCGAGCCCATGAGCGACGACGCGACGGCCCGATTGTTGCGCGACGCGACCGAGCGGTCGATCGCGTACTTGGACGGACTCGCGGAACGCCGCGTGATGCCGGACGAGGCCGCGGCGGCGGGGCTCGCTGCGTTTGACGAGCC
>JAICUM010000441.1 GCA_025935855.1 Pirellulales bacterium
CAACTAAAAATGATGTCCCCAGTCGCAAAAGACTCCCGACCCCTTCCGCGACCCAACCCAAAAGTCGAACCATTCGTCGCATCGCCGTCTCTCAGGGTAAGATGGTTGTCATTGGCATGTGCAGAACCGAGGGCTAGCGTCCTGCGGCTGATCAACCAGCCGGAACGCGCTCGCGACCGGTCTTGTTTTCAACTGTTGTTGTATTGTGTGGCCCGATCAGGATCAAACGCGCGAACTGCTCGCCGGCGCCCGAGGGGGCGACCGGCAAGCCGTTGAGAAGCTGATGCAGCGGCATCGCGATTCGCTGCATCGCATGGTCGCCGCGCGGCTCAACCCAGGAGTTGGCCGTCGCGTCGATGCCAGCGACGTGGTGCAGGAAGCGCTCGCCAATGCCAGTTTCCGGCTCGCCGAGTACCTGCAGAACCCGCAGCTCCCGTTTCACGCCTGGCTGCGGCAAATCGCCCGCGATCGGCTAGCCGACGTGTATCGCCGGCAATTGGCCGCCAAGCGAACGGTGGCGAACGAGCAATCCGTCATCGACGAGCAAACGGACGCCAGTGGCCCGGCCGCACGAGTCGCCGACGGCGAGCTTACGCCAGCCGCCATGCTGATGCGGAAAGAGCTTGCCGAGCGGTTTCATCAAGCGGTGGAGCAGCTTCCGGAAGCCGACCGCGAAATTCTGCTCATGCGGCATTCGGAGCAGCTCAGCAACTCGCAAGCGGCGGAGCTGTTGGGCTTGAGCGAAGCCGCCGCCGGCATGCGCTACCTGCGCGCCTTGCGATTGCTGCGGACCAAGCTCGGCGAATCGCCCTCGATGTGGTTGGAGTAACGCCGTCGTGATGCGCCACCCAAGCCAGTCTGTCGAGCAAACGAGCGATCGCGATTCGCAGTTGGCCCCGGCGCTTGAGCGCTTGCTTGCGGAAGCGAAAGCTGGCCGCGAGCCTGATTGGAACGCAATCGCCGAAAATCATCCGGCGCTCCTCGCCGAGCTGCGCGAGCTCTTCGCCCTGGCCGCAATGGCGGACGAGTTTGGAACCCAGCCTCCGTCGAGCGACGTGCTGCCTTCGTCCAGCGACGCGCCGCTCATCAACCGCGGCTTCAGCGACTACGAGCTGCTGGAAGAACTCGGCCGCGGCGGCATGGGCGTCGTCTATCGCGCTCTCCAGAAAAGTCTCGACCGCATCGTCGCGCTGAAAATCATTCTCCGCGGCGCCACGGCGGCGAAGGCGGACCTGGCTCGCTTCCGCGGCGAAGCGGAAACCGCCGCCCGGCTCACCCATCCGCACATCGTGCCGGTGTACGAAGTGGGCGAGCACGACGGCCTGCCGTTCTTCACGATGAAGTACGTCCGCGGCACGACGCTGGCCGTGCGGCTGGCCGAGGGTCCGCTCACCGGCCGCGAGGCGGCGGAGTTGCTCGCCCCCGTGGCCCGCGCGATTGCCAGCGCCCATCAGCAGGGCGTCCTGCATCGCGACCTCAAGCCGTCGAACGTGCTGATCGACGCCGAAGGCCGGCCGTATGTCAGCGACTTCGGCCTGGCGAAACGGCTGCTCAGCGAATCGGCCGACGACTCGCGCACGTGGGGCCTCTCGCCGCACACGCAGACGGGCGCCATCCTCGGAACTCCCGGCTACATGAGCCCCGAGCAAGCCGCCGGCAGCCGCGGCCGTCTCGGCGTCGCGACGGACGTCTACAGCCTTGGCGCCATTCTATACGCGATGCTCACGGGCCGGCCTCCATTTCAGGCCGCCTCGCCGGTGGACACGGTGCTGATGGTGCTGGAGCAGGACCCGATTCCGCCGCAGGCGCTTAACCCGCGAGTGGACCGCGATTTGGAAATGGTCGCGCTGAAGTGCCTGCAGAAGCCGGTGGAGCTCCGCTACGCGAGCGCCGACGAGCTGGCCGCCGACCTGGAAGCGTATTTGGCGAACGAGCCGGTGTCGGCGCGCTCGTCGAAGTTCACGCAGATTCTCACGCGAGCGTTCCGCGAAACGCACCACGCGAACGTCTTGGAGAACTGGGGCCTCTTGTGGATTCTGCACGCGGCGGTGCTCTTGGTGCTGTGCGTTATCACCAACGGGTTTCAGCTAAGCGGCGTCGCGTCGCGCTGGCCGTACATCGGCTTGTGGACCATCGCCCTGGGGAGTTGGGCCGTGATCTTCTGGAACCTGCGCCGCCGCAGTGGGCCGATCACGTTCGTCGAGCGGCAGATCGCCCACGTGTGGGCGGGCAGCATGATCGTCGATACGTTCATGTACGCCATCGAATGGCAGTTGGGCCTGCCGGTGCTCACGCTGTCGCCGGTGCTGGGGCCGGTGAGCGGGTCGGTGTTCCTCGTGAAAGCGGCGATGCTTTCCGGCAAGTTCTATGTACACGCGGCTGTGTTGTGCCTTACCGGCCTGGCGATGGCCTGGCTGCAGCGGCAGAGCTATGTGCCGAACTTCGGGCTAACGGTGTTCGGCGTCGTGTCGTCGCTTTGCTTCTTTCTGCCGGGGTGGAAGTACTACCGGCAAGTGAAGCGCTCGCGTTAACCCTTCGCGGTTCGGAAAGGTAGTACATTGACAATGTCCCAGAGGGACATTTGATAATAGCCCAGCACCTTCAGTGCTGGGTAAAAGTCGATTACACGATTCCGAGTCCCGGAGGGACGGCTGACGGACCAAGTTTGGATTGTTCAATCGTCCCTCCGGGACTACGCGAAATGCATCAATAGCCCGTTTCCCAGCACTAAAGGTGCTGGGCTATTCTCGCGCGGTCCCTAACGGGACGAAGACAAAGCAGGCAAATACATCGCGCGTCCCATTGATCCTCGTTACGATGTTACTGCTAACTCCTCCTGTTCGCGCCAGGCGCTCACCTCGGACAATCCTTGCACGGCCGCCGCGATTTGGGCTACCAGCTCTTCGGCTCGCGCCGCCGGGGCGCCGCTGAACTTGGCCAGGTGGATCATCGTCACCAACTCGCGCACCCACGCCAGGGTGCCGATGAGATCGGCGTGCATTTGCTTCCGCAGCGCGGCGAGCTGCCGGATGTTTTCCCGCCGCAGCTCCTCGCTGTGCTGCGCTTTGGCGACGTTCGCCGCCTCGGGCAGTTCCACATCCGAAGCCGACGGCTCGGCGAGCAGCCGGTCGAGCTGGCGAATTCGCTCGGCTTGCGTCTTCCAGGCCGAGCGGAGCTCTTCGAGCCGATGCTCCTCGCTGCTCAGCACGTCCTCGGCCCAGCCGTCGAGGCCTTCGAGCGCCGCGTTGAGCTCCGCTTCCACCTGGGCGATGGCCGTCGCAAGCGAATCTGGCCGCAGGGGCTCAGCGCCCGTCTCGTCCCCGGTCTTCATTGTCTGCTGGCCGGTCGTCAGCAGCGCCGGCAAGAACAGCGGCCAGAACAGGCATGCGGCGAACGACTGAAACGTCAGGCCTAGCCCGTATTCGGCCGTGCCGCGAATGTACGCCGCCGTCGCCACGCACATGCCGAATAGCAGATAGAAAATCGCCGTCTCAAGTGACAACATGGCTCGCCTCCTTGAGCGCGCGGAGTTCCGCTTCCACCTCGGTGTCCAGCGGTTCGTCGAGGTCCGCGTCGCCCATGAGCTCGAGCAGCGCCTCGGTTTCCGCTTCCGTCTGCTCGATCCGCGTGCAGAGCCGTTCGAAGGTGGAGCACGCCGCGTGAGCGCCGTTGTCGGCCGGCACGTGTTCCAAGAATTTTCGCTGCGCGACGACCGCTTGATGCCGGGCCGACACCTCGCGCAGTTTGCGGCGAGCTTCGGCCAGCTTGATCCGCATGGCGGTCACCTGGTTTCGCAGCCGATCGCTGAGCACCTCGGCCCGCGTGGTTTGCAGGGCGAGCGCTTCGGCCAATCGCTGATGCTCGGCCTTGTGGCGAAGGGCACGCCGCGCCGCATCGTCGTCGCCGCGAGCGACGGCCGCTTCGGCGGTTTGCGCGCAGCGGTCAATCGCCTGCTGCTGCTCCTCAAGCTGCCGGCCTAGCAGCCGCTGGTGGGCAATCGCCCGCGCGGCCCCGTCCATCAGCCGGCCGAGCGCCGTCTCCATGTCACGAATCGCCTGCCGCAGCATCTTCTCCGGATTCTCGCAGCGATCGACCAGATCGTTCAGATTCGCCGTCAACAAACCTTGAATGCGTTTTAGAAGTCCCATTGTTTTCTCCACATAAATGGCTAGAAGCCCACGGCTATGTATGTTCATAAAGCCAATCGAACTGGGTGCCACTGGCATCCTGCCAGTGCTGAGGCGGGTACTCGGCGAGCACTGCTCACTGGCAAAATGCCAGTGGCACCCGACGCGGAGGCATTCACACCCTTGAGAACACTTCCCACAGCGAGTAGATCATCACCGGCATCACGGCCGAGTAGCATGCCGACCAGGAGAG
>JAICUM010000559.1 GCA_025935855.1 Pirellulales bacterium
GGATACATTGTCTCAATCGCGTCGCGGGCATAGCCGGGCCAATCTCCGCTGACCACGTTGTCGAACGCATTGAGCGTCGTACCGTGGCAGGCGTAGCTGGTGATCACCGAATCCACCTGGCCCAACGAGTCGCGCACGACCATCACCGGCAGGTCATCGTCCACCGGGGCAATGGCTTGCCCCCGACGATTGGCCGCAAAGCCAACCGAGCCATTGCCCCAGGTGAACTCATGACCTGGCGATGAATTGTTCACCGCCGCAATTGCGACCTGTTCCAGTTTTTGCGAAAGCAACTGCGTGTACTGGTCGACGTGCTGCTGTTTAAGCGGCGTCAACGGCGGGTCGAACAGATTGGGCAGGTAGCCATCTAATTGCGGGGCACTGTGAGAGTGCGTGGAACTCACGACGATTCGTTCCGGCGCCAAGCCGAGCGTGGCGCCGAGCTGTTGCTTCAGCGGGTTGATGACATTGTCTGGAACGCCGGTGCTGTCGACGGTGATCAGCAGCGAGGCGTTGGCGCCCGTACCGAACACCGCCGCTTGGGCGAAAATATCTTCCTGAACGCTCGTCGCCTCGCTTAACCCCGAGCGAGCGGCGTAACCGCTCAGCATGATGGGCGTCGTCGGATCGATGTTGATCGACGCCGTGCCGAAGTAACCGCCCTGAGCCAAGGCGAGGGCCGAATACAACATCACCAGGGCTGCCGTACACGACTGAATGCAACAACGAAGCGCCGGCTTCCGCATCATCCGACCTCGCCGCGGGTCGCCGCACGCCGGCGCGGACGACGCGCCACAACCGTCGCCGCGGCGACCAACAGGAGCGATAGGGCGGCTGGTTCGGGAACAGCGGCCGCGGCCGCCGTGACCGAACCGAAGTTCGATTTCCAGAGCGCCAGGTCGGCCGCATCGATGACGCCATTGGGGCTGCCGTCGGCGCCTGTGCCAGGCGTCACGGCGGAGCCGACGCCGCGCTGCCACACGAGGAAATCCGCCCCGTCGACATTGCCGTCGTGGTTGTAGTCAGCCACGTTCGGCGTGAACGTCGGCAGCGACCCGAACTTCACGATGCCGTTCATGATCTGGCCGTTGCTGAGCGCGAATTGGAAGCCGAAATCATCGACGTCCAGCGCCCCGGCCGCCATGGTAATCGGAGTTCCAAGATTCAAGACCGTGGCACCGCCCGCGAGCCCGGTGGATCCGCTCGTCTTGAACTCGGTAATGCGGTTGGCATTGGAGTTGTCGGCCTGGTCCCAACTTGGCTGTGCCTGATCTTGCAGGCTATTCCACGTGCCGTCGGCCGTTTGTAGCTTTCCGCTTTTGGACGTGATCGTGTACGCCTCGAGACCCACGTCGAAGAAGGGCGATTCATTCTGGATCGCCGCCTGGCCCGTCGAAGGATCGATGGTGAGCACCAGGTTGTTGCGAGCGCCGGTGAACTCGACAATGCCGTTCAGCGTGCCGGTCCCTGGGACGGAATACTGAAACGACAGATCGTTGCCAAATTCCTGGCCGAAGGCCGTCGGAATGGTCGGCGCGAAGGGTGAGCCCAGCGAGCGAGTGTTGCCGGCGTTCAACGCGGTCGTTCCGGAAGTCTTGAACTCCGTGCGGCGCGTGGCGCTGGAGTTGTCCGCTTCATCCCAGTTGGCAAGCCCCTGGTCCTGCAGGCTGTTCCAGGCGCCGGTGAGCGCGCCTGACGGCGAGCTGATCGTGTAAGCGTCGAAATTAATCGGGCTGCCAATCGCGTTTTCAAGTGACGTGGCTCCGGTGTTCCGATCGACCTTAAGGATGAGCAGGTTGCCATAGTTCAACTGGGCCGCCGTCGCGGTGTTCGTCATGTAGTAGCCGGCGCCGCGAGGCGGGTCGGCGACTTGCGACGTGTCCACGGTAAATGTTCCAAGCACTTGCCCTGCGGTCACCAGATTCCACGACGTGCCTAGCGCCGGGGTGTAACCGCTAAATTCGGGACGCACCACGCCGGCAAGCGACGCCGTGCCCGTGACGTTGATGGCCGAATGGCTGGTTCCCGTAATGACGGGTACGAGCGTCTGCTCATTGCTGAAGACAAGATTGCCAGAGACCGTGAAGTTTGCGTTGGGGCCGACGACCCGCGTGATGCGGGTCAGCGTGCCGCTGCCCAGCGCGAGCGAAGCTGTTCCGGCGCCGCCTGTCTCGCCAATGGTGAGCGTCGTACCGCTCCCGCCGCCGGTGGTGAGGTTCGGCGCCGTGAGCGTTCCGCCCCGCCGCACCGTCAGGGTCGTATTTACCGACTGGCCCACGACGACGTTCCCGGGCACGGCCACGGGGTCCGGTCCGGGCTCCACGGTGAGAGAACCGCCGCTGCGAATTTCCAGCGACGACGAATCCATGATGATCCCGCCGACCGAGGGGGGCGTATCGGCGACAAAAGCGCTCCGCAGCGAGCCGATGACCGCCACTTCATTGAACTGGGCGTCCGGCACGTTCGCCGGATCCCAGTTGGCGTCGGTGTTCCAGTCGGCGGGGCCCGTGACGTTAAAGGATACGAGGGATTGCTGAGCCTGAGCGGTCAGGCAGCAAGTCGTCGCGATCGCCAGAACGGCCGCGGCGAAATATCGAGGTGTGCGACTATCGCGCATGGGAGAGTCCTCAAAGGAAGGCCATGTGTGCTGACAGAAGAGCGGTGTTCGATGTTGAAAACTCTTAGCGCTTCCTCCGCTGGCGTGCGGCCAGCAGAGCGATCAAGGCGAGAGAACCCATGCTCAGGCTCGCCGGCTCGGGAACAAGGGCGGCAATGGCGGCGTTGGCGGCCGCGACCCCGCCGGGGAAGTGCGCCTTCCACTGCTGGAAGTCGCCGAAATCGACGAAGCCGGTGTCGTCCACGTCGCCCATCGTGCCCAGCGGCTCGATCGTAAAGCTGTGAGCTTGGATCAGCAGATAGTCATTGATGTTGATGATCCCGTTGCCGTCGGCATCGCCTGGCACGCCCGGGTTGTACGTTCCTGTCGCGTCGTAAGTGAACCAATCCACGTTGCCGTTATTGGGACTGGTGTCGAAGGTGGTATCTTCGGCGCCGAAGATTAAGTTGAATGATCCGGTAGGGGGATTAAACGTACCGCCGCCTGGCTGGACGGCGGTCCGCGAGATAGACCACTCAATAAAATCCGCGCCGCCTGACCCGTCGGAATCGCCTGCGGCAACGGTTCTGCCAGCAGCGCCGCCGGCAAAGCCGCCCGCGGCATTCCACGCATTCCAGCCGGCGGTGCC
>JAICUM010000593.1 GCA_025935855.1 Pirellulales bacterium
ATCCTGCTGAGCCATGCCGGCGACGTCAAGGTCGCCGACTTCGGCTTGGCCCGCATGCAAAGCGGCGATACGAAGACGCTCACGCAGGTCGGCGTCGCGATGGGCACCCCGCTGTACATGAGCCCGGAACAAATCGAAGGCCGGCCGGTGGACGCCCGCAGCGACATCTATTCGCTGGGCATCACGTGTTACCACTTGCTGGCGGGCACGCCGCCGCACACGGGCGACACGGCGCTCGCCGTGGCACTACAGCATTTGAACGCGACGCCGCAGCCACTCGAGAATCTGCGATCCGATGTGCCCAGCGGCCTCGCGCGAATCATTCATAAAATGATCGCCAAACGGCCGGAGATGCGCTACCAAAGCGCGGCGGAGCTGCTTGGCGATCTACGCAAACTCGCCGGCGATACGGCCGCGGGCGCCGACGCCGGCGACCACCGGCTGCTGGCTGAATGGATCGCGACCACCGACATGCGCGATCGCGCGGCGGCTGAGCTCGGCCGGCTGATGCGTGAGAGCACGAAACTTGAAGCGCGCCGTTGGCGGCTTAGCCGCACCGCGCTGATCGTGGCGGCCGCCTTGTTGCTCGGCGCCTTGGCCGGCTACTGGCTCAGGCCGCGACGTTACCTGGTCGAAGCGGCGCCGGCGGAAGTGCAGCGTCGCGATTCAGCCTGGGCGCAATTGTTCCAAGCGAATATGGCGCCGAGCGAGGTCGCTTGGAAAGCCGTCGAACAAAACTTTCCGAACGCCGACCCCTATCTGCTCGATCTGGCTGACGAGGGACTTGTGCGTTACTACCTGCTCACGACGCGCGAGTTCGCGAAGGCCGAAAAGCCGCTCATCAAGTTAACGCAATCGAAGGACGCCGCGGCGCCCGACTCGCCCCTACGGGCATTTGCCTATGCCGGGCTGTGCATTGTGTATCAGCGGCTCGACCGGCTAGACGACGCACGGCAGGCTCGCGCCCAGCTCACCAGCGGCATGCTTGACGAGCTTCGCCGGTCCGAGCGGCGACTCTATGAGCTATTGCAATCGTCGCTGTCGGCATTGAACCGCTGACCGCCGGCGCGTTCGTTCTTGTCGCGGCCGGTTGGCCCGTCTCTTTTGACGCTAAGTCGTTGGGCGAAAGCGCTTGCGCGCGGCCGTCGAATGTGCCAGCAAAAAACCTACACAATTGGTGAACATGCGTATAGTTTTTGGCCACTGGTTCTGCTAGCTTTTTGCTCCGGTGATCGACGAGGCTGCGGACAAACAAAGTTTCCAGCGGCGTCGGTCTCTTTTCTCCGGTGCAATGAATTACCGCTGACAGGAGTTGGTTATGGCTGCGCTCACTTGTTCGACGATTGATACGACCTGGCCTGCCGAGGAGCCGGAATATCGGCCCGAAACTTATGAAATCGACGACGACTCTCCGCTGGAACTCGATGACGACTACTGGGACGCCCTGCTCCCGGACGACGACTATGAACCGCTGCCGGAGTACGGCGACTTTTGGGCGAACGAGGACGAGTAACTCACAGCAACTTCCGTATTTTTAACCCGGTTTGAACGCTGCACGGAGCCTCGGCATGTTGGCGGATTCGGTCGTTTCAGAAATTCATCGCTTACTGAGTGAAGGGCGTTTGTCGCGGCGGGCCATTGCGCGGCAAATCGGCGTCAGCCGCGGCAGCGTGAATCTCATTGCCAACGGACAGCGCGAGGCGCGAGAGGGTCAGCCTGACGAGCGTCGGCGGCAAAAGCGCGGATTGGCTCGGAGATGCCGGCAGTGCGGCGGACTGGTGTATTTGCCGTGTTTGCTCTGCCGAGCGCGCACCTACCAGCGGCGGGCGGAGGTCACTCGCCTCCTTGCGGCTGCGGGCGGGCGACGCCAATCGCTGAAGTGTTTGTCGCAAGCCAAGCCGGCGGCTAGGCTTAAGCCAGCCGACCCGCCGTAACGCGGCGAAAACCGGTTCATTCGACTGATTGCCATCCGCTCTTTTGGCATCACGGAGTGATCTTCCGACGATTTGTTGTAAGCCTTTCCCAAGTTGTGCCTCTAATGTCTTCGTGTGCGTCAACTGTCGCGTTGTTCGACGAGGTCCAGTGCCCGCGTAAGCCAAGGCGGAGCCGAGATTGCGTGGCGACTGAATCGCTCCAGGACGGTCGCCGGGTTGCTGGGGCGCTAGAGGCGGCGTTTCGCGCGGACGACGCGGCGGCGGCCGACGTGCTGGCGACGGACTTGCTGCCGCTGGTGACGCGGCTCGTCCGGCGGCTGATGGCATGGTCGCCCGACGCCGACGATCTGGTGCAGGAGACGCTGGTGGTCGCCTTAACCAAACGAAAAACATTTCGCGGCGACGCGAAGCTGGAAACCTGGATCACGCGCATTGCGATCAACTGCTGCCGGTCGCATGGACGGAAGCGTTCGCTTCGATCGAAGTTGTTCGGCGTCTGGGCGCGGCGCCAGCCGGAAGCCGCCGACGCCACATCGCCGGAAGATGGCTTGTGCGTCAATGAGCGCGCCTTGGCTGTTCGTGCGGCCGTGGCCAAGCTGCCGCCGCAAAGCCGCGAGGCCATTGTGTTGTGCTATTTGGAAGGATTGTCAGTCGAGGAAGCGGCGGCGGCGTTGAGAGTTCGCCGCGGAACCGTCGAAGTCCGCTTGAGCCGCGCCCGCGCTCAGCTTCGCCGGATGCTTTCCTCGGAGCTGTTTGAAACAGAGTAAAAGTCTGGAAGCGATAAGCATGTTTCCGTCCATTGATGACGACCGATTGACGAAGTGCCTGCAGGCGGCGGATGCCGGGGGCGGTCCATTGCCGCGCCTGACATCGGTTCAGCTACTGAACGCCGCCGCCAAGCGCCGGTGCCGAAAGCATCGATTGCAGGTCGCGTCGGTCACGGCGATCATGCTCGTCTCATTGGCGGCGATCACGCAATTCCAAACGGCGGGTCCGCAGTTGGCGTCACAGCCAGCGGCGCCTGAACTCCCGGTTACGTCCATTGAGGAACTCCAAGCGGATTTGGCGAGTCTTCAGCG
>JAICUM010000158.1 GCA_025935855.1 Pirellulales bacterium
CGGACAGAGTGCAGGGAAGCCCCAGCCTCCGGCGGCTAGCCAGAGAGCGCGGCGTCGACGTCCGGTCGCTTTTGCCTGACGCCGTGATTGCGCAATCCTCGACAGAGCCGCCGGCTGCTCGAAGTCAATCCGACGCTCGTAACGGCACAACGACCGTAGGCTCAGTTGATAAGATCCGCATTAGCCCTCGCGCCGCCCGGCTGGCGAGCCAACTGGGGATACCCATCGAAGGCATTGCTGGCACCGGAAAAGATGGCAGAATTCGCGAGCGAGATGTGCAGGCGGCCTCAGGCAGCGCGAAATCATCGTCGCTGGCTCGCAATGGTGCAGCGTCAGTTGCAGGAGGCGCCGGCAATGCGAAAGCGGCTCCAATTTCCGCGCTTCGCCGAACCATTGCCAACCGCATGATGGCAGCCGCCCATCAAGCCGCCGCCGTCACCTTGACCACTCAGGCGGACGCTTCGGAACTGGTGAGTTTTCGCCAAGACTTCAAGCGAACGCAAACCGATCGCGGCATCATGGCTCCGAGCTTCACCGCGCTCTTTACAAAGCTGGCCGCCGCCGCTCTCAGTCAGCATCCTGCCCTCTTGCAGCAATGGTCGAACGACGAGCTTGTTACGCCGCAAGGGCTGCACGTCTCGGTCGCGGTGGACACGCCGCACGGGTTGGTCACGCCTGTCATTCGTGATGTCGCCGGTCGCTCGTTGCTCGACGTCTCCAATGAGCTGACGGCGCTCGCCGATCGTGCTCGCCATCGGCAGTTGACGACTGAACAAATGCAAGACGGCGTCTTTACGGTGTCCAGCTTGGGAGCGTTTCGTGTGGACGCATTCACGCCGATTCTCAATCCGCCGCAAACCGCGATTCTAGGCGTCGGTCGGATTCACGAGGCGCCGGTCGTGAAGGACGGCGGTTTAGCCGTCGGAAATGTTGTTTCCCTAAGCCTGACCTTCGACCATCGCGTCATCGACGGCGCGCCAGCCGCCGCTTTTCTCACCACGCTCTGCGAAGCCATCGAACGGCCCATGCCTTGGCTAATCACCTGAGGCGCAAGCGGCTTACTCCTCATCGCTGCACGGGCTGGTTATGCGTTCCTTGCTCTAGCAGCCGAGCAGTTCGCCCGCAATCGCGTCGATTTGCGTCGCAAGGCCCTGAAACGCCCACACTTCGCTCTCGTCTACACAGGCCGACTGCCCGCCAGTGGCGCCGATAGCCGGCACGTGATATTCCATTTCGGCAAACGTTCCCAGCCGGGGCGTGTTCACGCTACACGCCTGGACCGCGTCTCCCGGACGATCGGAGTCGTTGAGGGGCACGTCAGCGTAGTCGCCTCGCGGGTCGATGTGGAAATTGCGGATGATAAGCGTTGCATGCTGTGTATTCTCGAGGCGATAGCCTGTTCGTCCCGTGATCACTGCCGGCTCGATTCCGATCTTTTGCTCATTCGGAGCATCCATGCGGTAGCGGATGCAATCGGCGTGGACGCGCAGATGCCCGTGCGGGATCTCGCCAAAATAGAGCGTTGGTGCCGTCGGAGAACGTAGCGGCGCGATCATTTCGCCACGCGCGGGCAACTGCAGTAAATGCCAAAGGCCAATCCTCACTCGATCGCTCGACACCTCGCTTAGCTCCATCGTCGTGGTAAGTCGGTAGCCAGCGAACTTGACGCCCTGTGGCAAATTGCCCAGCGGACATCCAGTGGACATGACTCGCTTTTCGAGCCTGACTTGTGCCTCCCAGGACTCGCGAAAAGAGTGCATCACACACCGGTTTTCCAAGGCAATGCTGGCGCCGGTTTCACGCACCTCGTAATTGCCGGGATCGAGTTGCCGCGGCTGAAAGTAGAACGAGTTGTCTGGAAATCGGGGATAAAAGAAATGGATCTCCGGCGTCAGCCAGGTGCGGTCGCCGCCGCTATTGCACCAATCGTCCGACTGGAAATGCCGGGCGGCAGTCGCCTCGTCGTCGAGAACAGCGCTGGTCCAGAAGAGGTTTTCGTCGCTTCCCGGAAACGCGAGCCCAAGGATCCGGGCGCCCTGCGGTAATACCATAATCCGCTCGCCGCCCTCTCCCGTCAGCAAGACAGGCGGCTGCCTTACCGCGGTCAGAACGTGTTCCAAGGCGTCTAGCTGCGACAACGAAGAGCCCCATCAAGTTTCATCAAACCGGCGAAATCTTGGAGCCCGCAATTATCACACAATTAATGCCCGCCGCAAAGCCGTTCGCCTCCGGACGCCTGTGCCCACACGTTGTTCTTTTGCGGAGCGCGGTTGCGTCGCCTTTCCAGGCCGGCCATAATTGTCATACAATTTAACTCTCCTGGCGGTCCAATCGGCAGCTTTTTCGCACCACGGCAGCGTCTGCATGATGATTCCACTTCCCGCGCATGGACGCCGCGCTTCTTGCCAAGCACTGCTTTCCGCGCTGCTGTTGCTGCTAACGAGCGGCCTGCAAACATGGGCGGTCGAGCCCACGGCGGCGGAATTGGATCGCACCAAGGCGTGGGCAGCTGCTAATCTGTTAGCCGAGGGCAAATTCCCTTTTGAGTTCATGTACGACGGTCAGGGATCCCGCGGCATTCTGCCCGCCTGGAAGTCAACTGGTGCCACCGAGCAGGACGCTTCGCAACTGACGCATTACGAGCACGTCTTCAGCGACCCGGCGACTGGCCTGGAGATGCGCTGCAGCGCGACGTGTTACAAGGATTATCCGGCAATCGAATGGGTGCTACGATTTACCAATCGTGGCAAGCAGCCGACGCCCATTTTGCACAACGTCCTGCCGCTAAACATGGATTTTGCCAATTCGGATGGCAGCGGAGTCTATCGGCTGCGCTACTCGCTCGGCTCGCACGAGCGAACCGACGACTTTCGTCCGTTTGAAACGAAGGTCGTCTCTCCCGCGGAAACGCTTACTTTTGCGCCGGTTGGCGGCCGGTCCTCAGATGGCTGCCTTCCATTTTTCAATCTTCAAACCGATCAGGGCGGCGTCTGCCTGGGCGTCGGCTGGACCGGTCAATGGCAGGCGACATTTCGCGAGAATGACGACAAGAAAATAAATGTCCGCGCGGGCATGGAATACACGCATTTCAAGCTCAAGCCGGGGGAGTCGGTGCGATCGCCGTCGATTTTGCTCGTCTTTTGGGACGGCCACGATGCACTGCGAGGCCAGAATCTATTGCGGGCGACGCTTCGCGAACATTTTTCGCCGCGGCCATCTGGGAAGCCGGTGGAAATCCCCATTTCCATGTCGGCGCACGGCACGTATCCGTTCGAAAAAACCACATCTAATAAGATGGTTAAGCTTATCGAGCAGATCGCGGCGAAAGACGCTGGCTTCGACACGTTTTGGATCGACACCGGTTGGTTCCAACTGATCGACGACAATTGGGCGCGATCGGTGGGCAACTTCGACCCGGACAGGACGCGTTACCCCGAGGGCATGAAGCCCATGTCCGACGCCGCTCACCAACATGGCATGAAGTTTTTGCTGTGGTTCGAGCCGGAGCGAGTGATGCCCGATACCTGGATGTTCAAGACACATCCCGATTGGCTGATCAAGCCTCCGCCCACGATTCCGTTCGAGCTGACCTATCAGTTCTTCGACGGATTCCATCTGCTCGATCTGGGCAATGAAAATGCGATCAAATGGCTCATCGACAAAACCATTGCCGAAATTCGCGACATGGGGATCGACGTTTACCGCCAGGACTTCAACATGTATCCCTTGGCGTACTGGCGCTTCAATGAGCCTGCCGATCGGCTCGGCATTCGCGAAATGCACTACGTCGAAGGACTTTACCGGCTGTGGGACGCGCTGCTCGCTGAGTATCCGCAGCTACTCATCGACAACTGCGCCAGCGGCGGCCGCCGGATCGACTTCGAGACGCTGCGCCGCTCGGTCCCCTTATTCCGTAGCGACATGGTGTTCAAGAGTCCGCTTTCCAACCAGTGCCAGGAATTGGGCCTGTCGCAGTGGATTCCCTATCACGGCGTCGGCACGGTGACCACCGACCCCTACGTGTTTCGCAGCGGGCTCGGCGCGATCTTCAACACCGCCTTCAACATCCACGCCCCCGACGAAGCGTGGAAGCAGTTGGCCGCGATGATCAAACAATTTCGAACCTATCGCCAGGCGTACCTCGGCGACTTCTATCCGTTATTGCCGTACAGCCTCAGCACGAAAGCGCGGATGGCCTGGCAGTTTGATCGATCGGATCTTGGCGAAGGCCTCGTGCAAGCCTTTCGACGCGAAGATTGCGACGCCGACTCGGTTCAAGTCAAGCTTCAGGGACTTGAGCCAGCGGCGCATTATTCATTGAAAAACCTGGATGACCCGGACGCGGCAAAGACGCTGTCCGGAAGCGAGCTGATGGAGACGGGCTTCCGCATCTCGCTGCCCGCGAAGCCGTCTGCTGCGATCGTGTTGTACAAGAAACTTTGAGGCAGGAGTTGTTTCATGGCCAAGCCGCTATTCAGAGGCGTGTGCGCTTCAACCGTTACCCCCTTCGATCGTCGCGGCGAGCTTGATCTCTCGTTGTTGCCGGCCCACATTGACTGGATTCTCGGCGAAGGCGCCGACGCGATTTCGCCTTTGGGAAGCTCAGGCGAGTTTCCCGTTCTTGAATGCGACGACCGTAAGCGAGTATTGGAAGCAGCGCTCGCCGCCAACAACGGCCGCGTCCCCGTTGTGGCCGGCACTCACCACTATTCGACGAAGCTCACGATCGAGCTGTCGAAGCACGCCGAACGCGCCGGCGCCGACGCCCTGCTGATTGTTCCGCCGTATTACATGGCGCCCACGCCGTCGCAGACGATGGACCACTATCGCCGGATCGCCGAATCGGTCTCGATTCCAATTGTCCTATACCACAACATTCCGCTGACCTACGTCAACCTCAACGCCGATCACTTGTGCCGCCTGTTCGAGGAAAAGGCCATCGGCGGCGTGAAGATGTCGAACCCGGAGCCCGATCGGATATGTCAATTGCTGCAGCGGACCAATGGCGAGCTGTTTGTTTACGCCGGGCTCGACACAGTTGCCTTCGAAGGCTTGTGCCACGGGGCCCATGGCTGGATTTCGGGGATCCCCAGCATGGTTCCGCGAGCGGCGAAAGTGTTATACGAGGCGATTGCCGTGAAAGGCGACCTGGCGGCGGCTCGACGTCAATGGCAACAACTGGCGCCGCTGATGCGCATTCAATTCAGCTCGTATCTTGCGGTCGGCGAGGGGACGCACTGGTTTAGTGTGATGAAAGCCGTCCTAAACATGGTCGGTCCGCCCGTGGGCGATCCACAGCCGCCGGTGCTGCCGCTTCAGCCGGAATTTAGGCCGGCCATTGCCGCGATCCTTCGCAAGCTTGGCTACGCGGTCAACGAGTCTTAAGCACTCATCTTGCCGGCCACTGAATCCGGACCGAGCAAATAATCGCCTGACATGGGGCCGAGCATAGACACAATTTAGTCGGCCAAGGCCTTCATGGCGGGTTGACGCGCCAGCTGAATTAATTATCTTACATATTGCTCCAATTATCTTACAATTCTTTTCGCCCGACGCATCCCAGCCTTAACCGCTTGGATGCGATTTCAATTGACTCGCTAGGCGCGACCCGCGCACGCCCTCATCGGCAAACATGTGCTGCGCTTGCATGGGGCAGCTGATGGCGGTGTGCCGGGTCGCTTTTCAGCTCCGGCAGCGTGCTGCTCGCTCCCATCCGGGGCTTTTTCCTACGCCTCGGACGGGCTTGGGCGATCCTCTCCAGCGGTTAGTTGGGGCGTGCTGATTTCGCCTTGTACGTAAAGACAGCGGACGCGTGAGGCTCAAGCGAAGCTTCGAGGCCCTCATCCATGAGCGCCTTGCCGGCGTGTTCCTGAACGCCCTTATCGAAGTCGGTGACTTCGTAGGTGGCGCCGGGATCAAGCCCATGCAGCTTCAGGCGAATGGCAGGCTGCGCCGCCTTTTCGCGCCGAAACGCCTGGACGACGCCCTCGTGCTGGTTCGGTCGATCAAACTGCCAGGCAATCCAAGCGTCGTTCGCCAGGCTATACGGCGTCAGTGGATAGAAATCGCCAAATAGCATCGCCGGCGCGACGCGGCTGCACTCTTTGTACGCCGTTACCTGCGCCGCCAGATTGTCAGGCTTCAAACTTCCCATTCCGAAACTCGGCATGTAAAAGCTTCGCACCTCATAGGATGAGTATCGATACACGCCGGAGCCATAGAACGGCAGCCAACTCGACAAGCCGTAAGTGTGGCATTGGTTGCCGTCGAACACGTTCTGCTGCGAGTCGGGAAATTGAAAGTCGGAGCGCAGGAGCGGAACGGCGCGGCGCATCGTTTCCAAATCGTTGCGGCGCCCGCCGGACGCGCATGAGTCAATCGACAGGCCCGGGTTTCGCCGCCGCAGCTCATCCCAAAACTTGAGATGCCCCTGAATGTAGAGATTCTCGGTAATTCCTTGTCGATCTTCGGCATCGGCGGCCCGCCAGGCAGACAGAGGCCCATTGCCGTTCATATCTTCGCGGTACCAGTCGAGTCCCTGCGACTTCACCATGCCGTCAATGTGGTTGATGAGCCAATCGAGCGTCTCGGGGTTGCCGAGGTTGACGATGCTCCCCACCGTCAGATCGGTCGCGGGCAGTAGCCACTGGTGCTTCTGACCCAAAAAAGATTCAGGCGAACCGGCGCGTTCCGGCTCGAACCACAAGAGGAACTGCAACCCGTGCTCGTGGCACCAGTCGCTGAACGGCTTGAACCCTTTGGGATACTTGGTTCGGTCGATGTCCCAAGTTCCCGTATTGAGCCAGCGATTACCTTCTTCGCCCGGCTTTTGACCGTAGGGACCCTTGTCGCTTGGATACCAGGTCTTTCCTCCGCCGGCGTCGCGCCAGCAAATATCGAGATGAACCCCGGCATCGAGAAAGGCCTGAACGTAGCTGGTGTCATCCCCGCCGACTTGCACCTGATGCAGCGGCCCCCGCGGCTTCCCTTTGACATTTGGAATGACATGAGCCAGATACCAGCTTCGCCAGACGTTCTGAGAACGAACAATGTCATGGCCTTGGTAAAACAAGAGGGCGATTAGCGGCGTGCGGATTTCCTCCCCCGGTTCAAGGACTAAATGGGTCAGTTGCTGTCCCGCCGTCACGCGCAATTCGTTCGTCCCGTTGCGAGTGAACTGGCTCTGCCACTGGCCTGGCCAGCCGATGGCGATGATCAAGCCTCCTTCAGGCGTTTCGAGATTATGGTACGGCCAACCGTCGGTACCGTCCGACGATTTGCCAGAATACGCCGGAGGCGAAAACTTCTTCTCATAACCAGGCGGCAGGTCGAGATCAAACGGCTCGTAACTGTCCGCCGTGCAAAAGTCGCCTTTGATGCCGTGGAGCTTGAATTCCCCGTGGCTGGATCGTTCGATTGCAAGGTCCAGGCCCTGAATCTTTTCCAATAGCGGCGTGCGCTGATTGCCGGTGTTCTTAAAATAGACCGTCCATTCCGCGACCGGAAAGTCGTTGTAATCGACTGCGACGCAGCGGATCTGGAGGCCGCTCTTAGCGTCGGACCAGGCGATTGTGTGCTCGGTGCGATGGTCGTCTAGTTCGCGAGTAGTCAACTTCCGCTGCCAAGACCGAAAGAAGTTGACGCTCGGCTGACCATCGTAATTGAACGAAAACGGCGGCGCGCCGCCCGTGGTCAACACATGATTCTTCACCCACGCTGATTTGGCCGCGATCTCGTTTTTCGTCGCTTGTGCACCGGGCGCGAGTTGGGCTGTGATCAGTTCGCCTATAATGGCCAAGGCCAACGTCATGCGAAACATCCGCCCGGACGGCCAAGAAGCGTGGTTCATGAGTATTTTCTCCTAGGTGCAAATGGGGCGCGGCAGAAGCATGTCAGTCATGGCGATTGAGCGTCCTGGTTTTGCTGCCGCGATGGTCGTCCTCACACGCCGCGCAGCCAGTGCAGCAACGTCTCAAACTGCTTTTCGTAGTCACAGCCGTCAGAGTTCTCCAAACGCCGCGTCGGCAAATCGAAACGCTCATCGAGTCGCTCGTCGAGTTCTGCGGCGTAATTGTGCCAGTCGGCAAGTTTTTTTGCGTCACGTGGAGACCCTCGCTCGCGCATCCGCCGCTGAAGCGTCTTCAAGTTGGCCGCGACCCACACGACTCGTAACTGCACTTCACGTTCGCTGGCGCCGCTGGCCAAGTTCGTTGCCCATTGCGGGTCAGTTAGCTGGACGAGAAACGGCGCCGAAAGAATGACCTCGGCGCCAAGCTCCGCCGCCTCAAGCCCAGCAGCCATGAGCCCTTCGTATTCCAGCGGCCTGACGATGGCGCGATACACGGCGCCGTCGCGATCGCCCGCCGGCTGGTCCAGTTCAGCCAGCAGCCGCTCGACGAGCGGGCTGGACATCGTATCTTTATCGAGATAACAACCTTGTAGCCGCCGCGCCAGATCTTTCCCAACGCGGGTCTTGCCGCTTCCCGCGTATCCGGCCACGAGAATGATGCGATGCCCCATGGAGCCTGAATTTGAATCCAAGTTGACTGTCTTTCTACATCACGGACGCTGCCCACCGACCGGTCATATTGTATGATAATTAACGTCGATTTTAAGTGCGAATCTCCCCTCAGGATTAAGATTTGCGTCTAAACGATTCAAGTTTGTCATTTGTGGAAAGAAAGTTGCGATGTCTCAGTCGGATAAGTCATCAATCACGAAGGATCAGGTGCTCGAGGAACTCGGCTCACGCAAGGTCATGGCGGTCATCCGTGCGGACGGGCCCGATGGCGTGTTGGAAACTGTTGACGCACTCGTATCCGGCGGACTGACGGCAATCGAGATCACGTTCACCACCAGCGGGGCCATCGAGTTAATCGAAAAGTTAGCCGGCCGCTATGGACAGAATGAAATCTTGCTCGGCGCCGGTACCGTGCTGGACGCGCAGGTGGCAAATTCTGCCATTGAGGCCGGCGCCAAGTACATCGTCTCGCCGTCAGTCGAATTGGAGGTCATCGCGGAGTGCCAGAAGGCGAATGTCGTTTCCATTCCCGGGGCTTACACGCCCACCGAGATCCGCGCGGCGCTGAAAGCGGGCGCCGACATTGTGAAGATCTTTCCCGCCTCCATCGGCGGTCCCAAGTACCTCAAAGATTTGGCCGGACCGTTTCCGGGAGTGAAGCTGCTCCCTTCAGGCAGCGTGTCATTCGAAACAGTGGGCGAGTTTCTTGCCGCCGGCGCGTTTGCCGTGGCCGTGGGCAGCCTACTGGTCGATAAACAGCTGATGCGCGAAAGGAACTTCGAGGCAATTGCCGAGAGAACCGGCAAGTTCATGAAGCTCGTCAGAGGCTGCCGGCACAATTAACGTTCGACCAAGAACGGGCCTTGTCGAACAATCCCTAGAATTGCCGCGTAGATAGCCGTCGGACGGAGTCCTCTTATCTCTAACCGACGGAGCGAACGATGGCGGCGACTGCTAGCGGCTCGGCGAAGCTTTCTTACAAGGTGACCAACTGGCGAGAGTATAACGAATCGTTGGTCCGTCGGGGTGATATCACCTTTTGGTTCAACGAGGATGTGATCGACG
>JAICUM010000698.1 GCA_025935855.1 Pirellulales bacterium
CGAGCCCCCAGTCAGGACGACGTCGCCGACATCGCTTTCGAGCGTAAAGGCGCCGCCCGGCTCGAGCTTCAGCGTGTGCTCTCGTTTGAAGTCGGCCCAGGCCGAGGTCGCGGCCAGGACGAACATGAGCGGCAGGACGACGCGAATGGTCCGATTCATGAGCAGCTCCAGGCATGAGGCAGGGGCAACGCCGCCCCCCGGATCCTTAAGGCTTTCGACGTATTGGATGTGACATAGGTTTACGCGCGATCGGACTAAGATGTGCGGCGTTTCCCGTCACCAAGAGGAGGCGCCTGTGCGTATGCGTTCCTGGCTACTGGCTTCGGCCGTCGCGATTCTCGCCCTCGTGCCGCTCCATGCGGGAGGCCAGGCGAGTGGAAGCGGCAAGCCGGCGCCCGATATGAAAGGGGCGACGCCGCGTTTGCCGAACGGCAAGCCGAGCTTTGCCGGCATCTGGTCGACCACACGCCGTGCCGACATCACGCGCCAGCTCGCCAACCACCCGACGGGCCACGTGCCGGAACTGCCCTACACGGCCTGGGGCAAGCAGCAGTGGGATGGCTACGATCCAGTGAAAAAGGGCGACTACGCCGGCAGTTGCCTGCCGTTCGGGTTCCCTCGCTCTCTCTATGGCCCGCATCAGACGCAGATCATCCAGGACAACGACTACATGGTGTTCCTGTTCGAACAGAACACGATGTTTCACATCGTGCCGACCGACGGCCGCACGTTCACGCCCGATCTGCCGGCGTCCTGGTACGGCGAGTCGATTGGACGCTGGGACGGCGATACGCTGATCATCGAGACGCGCAACATGAACGGGTACATCAAGCTCGACACGGCCGGCCATCCGTTGAGCGATCAGGCGAAACTCACGCAGACCTACAAGCGGCCGAACTTCGGCACCATCGAACACACGATGACCGTTGACGACCCCAAGACCTACACGAAGCCGTTCACGATCACGAACACCTGGCCGATGGAGCCCTGGGGCACGGTGATCATGGAGTATTCGTGCATGGAAGGAAACATCGACAACCTGCTGAACGGCACGATCACGCCGTGGCGGCCGCCGGAATAGGCGCAGCAGAGATGGGGGGCGGGCCTTCAGGCCCGCCGCACCTGTCGTCGATCGCGTGTTATCTCGTCTTGTGCTCGATCAGCTCGATGGCATTGCCGGCGTTGTCGCTGATGAACGCGAACGCCGTCCCCGGGTTGTCGCGCATCTCGAACGCCATCGTCACGCCTTTGGCCTTCAGCTCCGCAAGAACGGCGGGCAGATTCTTGACCTCGAACCCGAAGTGCTTGACGCCGTGCGTGCGGAAGTCCTCTGACGGATTCTTGCGCGACTCGGGCAGCGGGGCCGCGTTCGGCAACTGAAACAGTTCGATGTTGATGTTGCCGCGCCGGATGAGCGCGGTCTGCTGCCCGGTCGGTTGTCCGCCGCGGCGGATTTCCTTGAAGCCGAGCATCCTTTCGTACCAGGCGATCGACTCGGGGATGTTCGGCACGCTCAGCGCGACGTGATCCCACGCCAGATCAAAGCTGACCGTGTCACCCTGGGCGTTCCCCTGTGCACGCGCCGGCGGAGTCACACTTGCGAAGGCGACGATAAGAACGGCGGACCGCAACATCACGTGCATCGAGACCTCCTGACGGCAGGATTGTCGGCAAGTGGTCGCCGGCTGGCAAGAAGAATGATGGGAGCTCGGCCAGTCTACTGACCATCGCGACCACGATAGCGATTCTTTGCCGACCCGCCGATGAGGCCCAGATCGATCAGCACTGCGACCACGACGACGGCGAGATATCCGCCATCGACCGAGCCGTGACTGTTGATCGCCCACGCGTACGCCAGCGTCGTCAACGGCATGAATAGGAACCCGACGAACGGCCACAACGCCGAGTGGTAGGCGCGGCCGATGTAGTTGCTGAACACGGCGACGAGGACGAGGGTCACTCGTGGTGCCCCCAGCGCCAGGCAGCCAATCACAAATGGCATGATGCGAATCCTCACGTCTTCCGAATCGCGGGTCCGAGACCAGAGGGTTTCGGCGGCCTGCGACATAATATCGATTCGCCTGTCTGCCGGCGGAGCACCATGATGCGATTGTGCGTCGCGTTCGTTCTCGGTTTGTCCGTCACCCTCCCGGCGGCAGTGCAAGGTCCTCCAACGATCCCCGCGGCGTCATCGCAGGAGCTCGAGCGGCTGATTTCGCG
>JAICUM010000499.1 GCA_025935855.1 Pirellulales bacterium
CGCCCATCAGCGCCAGTCAATTTGTAGCGTATCCCGTGATTCTCTCCCAAGCCAAGGTAGAAGGCGCCCGTTTTCTTGCCGGGGTGATAGGTTATTCCCGCCAGGCCGTTGTGCGGATAGTCGTCCTCGGTTTCGAGCTTGATGATGGTCTCATCTTTGTCCGCCGCGCCATCATCGTTCGTATCGCGCAGCAGCCGCACGTCGCGGCGGGTGACGAGGTAGACGGCGCCATCGGGCCGCACGCACAGGTTCATCGCCTGCTGATAGCCTTCGGCAAACGTGCTCCACTTGTCGAGCCGGCCGTCGCCGTTGGAGTCGCTGAGCATGCTGATGCGGTCGCCGGCCGGGCCTTGGTAATCCTTCGGCCGCATGTGCGTGTGCGATTCGATGACCAGCAGCCGGCCCTTCGCATCCATCGCCAGGCCGATGGGCGTGACGATCTCCGGCTCCTTGGCGACGAGCTCAAGCTTGCAACCGTCGAGCAGCACACGCGGCTCGGCGGCCCGCGCAGTGACAGAGATCGTTAAGCAGAAAGTCGCCGCGGCATAGGCTAAAACGCGGCTTGCCCGCCTAGCGCGCCTGCCAACCAGCCGGATCCATGTACGCTCCATACTTCGATGCCTTGGCGATTCGAGAGAAGAAGTCATAAGCGGTTTTCGAGATTTCCTTCGTGGCGTTCTCGAACTCGTCGCCGAGGCCGAAGGCGCCCATCGTCACGACAACATACGGCCGGTCCTTCAGCTCAACGATCGCCCACTCGGTGCGAACGCCGGGGATTTCGCCGACTTTGAACGCCACGTGTATGCCCGCGGGCAAAGGCGATTTCACGGCCCCGGATTTTTCCTTGCCGAGGATGGCGAGCGCATGCTTACTGACATCGCGGCTGACGAACTTGCCTTCATATAGCAGCCGCAGAATTTTCGCGGCGTCGCCCGGCGAGGAAATATTCTCATCGCCACGGGCAGACGCTTTCGTGTCAAGCATGATTCGGCGGAGCTTCGTGTGCTTGCAGCCGAGCGACTCCATCGTCTTGGTGACATTTTCCATGCCGACCAGATCGATGAGCATGTTGGTGGCCGTGTTGTCGCTCAGCACGATCATTACGACGCACAGGTCCTCAACGCTCATTTGCGTCGTGTGATCGCCTAGCTCCGAAAGAATCCCGCTGCCTGAGACTTGCCGCTTCTTCTGGACCCAGTGCATGTCGCTGAGCTTCAGCTTTCCTTCGTCGGCCTGCTTGAGCACTTCCATGAGGATGGGAACCTTGATCGCGCTCCCTTGAGCGAACTCGCGATCCTTGTTTGTCGCGAAGCGGTATTCGCCGTTTAGATCCTCGACGGCAAATCCCATCACGCCGTTCACGCCCTCGGCGATTTTCTCAAGCCGAGCGTCAACCTTCTTGGCAACTGGATCCACCAGCTTGTCCTCCGCATGCACGGCATGCACTGACATGCCCAGGCAGGTAAGAAGTATGGCGAGTCTTTTCATTTCTTCGCTTCCGGCTCCTTGTATCGTAGCGCGGCGATGAGGGCTTCGCCGTATTCTTTCCAGAGTTTGTCGCCGTCCATGCCGGCGTTCTCCGGCAGCTCCATCGTGACGATCGGTTTGCCGAGCGTCACGCCGACGAACGAACCGAGCGAACCTGGCCGGCTGCCAAGCTTCTTCACCGGCAAGTTGCACTTGGCCCCCATCGCCTTAGCGAGCCCTTCGGCCGGGCCGTCGAAGTCCAGGCACGTAAGTGGCTGATGAATACTGACGATGCGGTTGGGAAAGAACTGACAGAGCACGCGCATCAGTGAACGGCTCTCTGGCTCCGACAGCGGTGTCGAGCCCGGCGACTTTTCGCCGGCGGTGTTCCAGTTGCCCGCCGGGAAGTTGCGATTCAGATCGACGCCGTGCTTGTTATAGCGCACGTTGTCGGCCATGCCGTCCGGGTTGGCCACCGGCGTAATAACGACCGTTCGGCCCTCGAGCTCTTTGGGATGCGCCTTAAGCCACTCGACGAACTTGGCCACCAGCGGCGTGCCTGCCGCCTCGTTGCCGTGAATGGTGGCGATGATCCACACCATGTCGTCGCCCTTGCCGTAGACATCGCACTTGATCGGCCGCTTGCTGACCGTCTCACCGACGACGAAGCCCGTTTGCGTCGGCGCTTCCAGGGGCGCCGCTTGAGCGAATGGAGCGAAGGCAAGGACGCCTAGCACAGAAGCCGTTCTTTGGAACAGGGTCATTTTCTCACGCTATTGTTGGAATCTAACAGTGGCCGGCAGACACGATCATCGTCCGGCTGAGCCGCTCCGTCAAATCCTGTTGCGGTTCCGTAGGGTCGCGATGCAACGCGCGGTGAGCCACGCGGGGTCGGGAGTCTTTTGCGACTGGAGAGCCTTCTTCAATGCAACGGTTTCCAGTCGCAAAAGATTCCTGACCCCTTGCGGTTGCAAGCTAAAACGCGGCTCGTTGTTACAAACCCGTTACCGCATCGCCGTTGTGGCAGGAGGCTTCACGCTCGTACAAAGCAATGCAGGACTCACTCTGCTTGGAACAGGAGAAAAACGATGAAGGCTGTCACGACGCTTCGACTTGTCGCCTTGACCCTACTGCTGCTTATTGCGCTGACCGTCAATCATGCAGCCGCGGCTGCTGGCCCCGTTGACGGCAAAGTCACCGAAGTCACCCTCTACCGCGGCCAGGCGCAAATCACGCGAACCGTTCCGGTCGAAGGCGCGGCCGGCCGCCTGGAAGTCGTCGTCGGCAATCTGCCGGAGCAAATCGTCCCGGACAGCCTGTTTGCCGAAGGCGGCGATGCGGTCGAAGTGCGGGCGGTCCGATACCGTACTCAAGCCGTCGGCGACCAGCCGCGCGATGAAGTCCGCGCCCTGGAAAATCAGATTCGCGATGCCCAGCGTTCGATTGAACTGGCGCAAAAACGGCAGGCCGTGCTCGGGAAACGAAACGAGTATCTCGGCAAGCTCGAAGGCTTCGTCACGCCGACCGCCCAATGGGAGCTGGCCCGCGGCGTGCTGAACGCCGAAACGCTCGAGCGTCTCACCAACTTTATCACCGAGCAGCACGAGGCCATCGCTAAGGAAGAAGTCGAGCTGGCCAAGCAAGTCCAAGACACCAACGAGCAGCTAGAACTGCTCAATCGCAAGAAGGACGAAATCACCGCCGGCGCCGAAAAGACGATCCGCGAAGCGGTGCTCTTCCTGCAGAAGAAAGGCGATGGCGCCGCGAACGTGCGGCTCAACTACCTGGTGAGCAACTGCGGCTGGTCGCCCAGCTACGCCATGCGCGCCGCCGCCGACCGCAAGAAGGTGAGCGTCGAATACAACGCGCTGATCCAGCAGCTTTCCGGCGAGGATTGGAACGACGTCCAGCTCACGCTCTCGACCGCGTCGCCGGCGCTCAGCGCCGCCGGGCCGGGCCTCGCGCCGCTGCACGTGACGCTCACCACCGATCCCGGCCCGGTCGCCGCCAATCAACCCAACCAGCCCGGTGGAGCCCCGCAGCAGGCGCAAGCATTCTACGGTCGCGGCGCCTCGAAGAGCCAAGTGCTCGACCAGCTTCAAGGGCTGAACACGCAACGCGCGGAACTCGGCGCCAAGATCAGCAACGCCACGAACTTTCAGGAAAGCTACTCGTTGAGTTGGAACCTGAACGATGTGGCCGGCAACTTCCAGCAACTGGAGCTGAATGGCGACGCGACCGCTCTCAGCGTGCTGCATAGCGAAGCCCCCGGCGAGCGCGACGGGCCGAGCCTGAGCTATAA
>JAICUM010000761.1 GCA_025935855.1 Pirellulales bacterium
TGCCGGGCAGGCCGCCTTCGGGCGTGGCAACGCGTTTGAGAATATCGGGGTGGCCGCGCATCGGCCCCTCGAACCAGCGGCGATTCGTGGAATAACCGTTCGGCAACCGCGATTGGCCGTCGAGCTCGGAGCTGTTCTTGGGGTTGTTAAACACGTAACCCCATTTGGGATCCTCGAAATCATCGCCGGCATTGGTGATTTTTTCGCCGGTGCCTGGCACGAGTTGGCCCCAGGCGGCGGGCGCGCAGAGCACCATCCCCACCAGGGCAGCGAAAAGGGACCGACCGAATCCGTTAATAGTCATGCGTCACCTGTCAGCAATCGAGAAGCGTCTTAACGCGGCGGGATTCTGCCAAAAGCGGGACCGTGGGGCAAGACCAGCCATTCATCCTCATTTCGTTTTGACTTTGATCTTTCGCGGCTTGGCCGCCTCCACCTTGGGCAGGTGGAGCATCAAGACGCCATCTTTTTGCTCCGCACTGATCTTAGCCGGATCGATGCGTTCGCTCACACGGAAGGTGCGGTAAAAGTCGCCGACTCCGTATTCCTGCAGCAAGTAGCGCACACCTTCTTGCCGCACGGCCGCTGGACCGTAGATCGCCAGTTCGCCGTCTTCAAAATGGACTTCGATTTCACTTCCCTTGACGCCCGGCAGATCTGCCACCACCAACAGCTCGTCTTGCTTCTCCAGAATATCGACGTTCGGTCGATAGATTTGTCCGCCCCGAGTGCGCTCCGTTTCTGGCACGGATTCTGACTGTTTTTCAATCGTCGCTTCTCTAGCCATGATTTTTACTCCTCGATCGTTCCATTCGTTTCCAAATCGATGGTTCTATACCGCCGCGTCAACCCTTGACTTCGATCTTGCGCGGCTTGGCTGCTTCCGCTTTCGGCAGCGTGATCAGCAGCACGCCGTCGGTTAGCTTGGCCTCGACGCCGGCGGCATCCACCTCCACCGGCAACTCCAACGCGCGAACAAACTCGCCGACTCCGCGCTCGCGCCGATGGAAGCTCACGCCTACTTCCGCCTGGAAGTCCGGCCGCCGCCCCTTGATTACCAATTGCTGGCCGGCCACCGAGATGTCGAGGTCGTCACTACGGATGCCGGGCAACTCCGCCTCGACACACAACGCCGCTTCACGTTCCCACACGTTCAGTGCTGGGAAGATGCGAGTCATCCTGCCGGTCACGGCCTGCGAAGGACCGAAAAAATTGTTGAAGAGACGGTCAGCTTCTCCACGCAGGACTGGCGTCTGACCATTCGATTCACGCCACATGGTTCTACTCCTCCTTCCAACGCAAAGATTTGAATGACATGCCCGAAGCGACCACCGCCGGGCACACACTATTCCGCGGCTTTTGCAAGCTGCGTGCCTTTTGCATGGGTAAGATCGTAACTCGTTGATGCAGCATCATTTAAGCGCCATCATCCACACCGGCAGGTTGAGAGCGTTTTTTCGCCGTTCCTGCCATTTTGACAGCCGACAATGAGAGTCAATCTTCACAGCGAAAGGTAAAAGTATTTGCTTTCCAAAGAAATAAGCGGGTCCCGCGACGACGGCGTTCGTGGTACGAACTTTGCAGAGAAGGCCGCGATGAAACTGTGAGGGCCCGGTATCGCGGCGTTTAGCGTCGCGTGATACGGAGGCCGAAGGCCGGCTTTAGGTAAGAGTGGATTGGAGGCTGTGATGAGCTCAGTTTTCAAGTCGGACGTGCCACAACCATCGACGGATGGCTTGGAAGAAAGGCAGCGAGGCGGCGAGCCGCTGCACATCGTCGGTGTCGGAGCGTCGGCGGGCGGATTGGAGTCGTTGGAACAGATGTTCCGAAACATGCCGCGCGACTCCAATTTGGCGTTCGTTGTCATCCA
>JAICUM010000082.1 GCA_025935855.1 Pirellulales bacterium
CAGAGTTGTCGGAGGAGTATCTTTTCCACTTTCTGCACCGATGTAACCGCACCCTAGGTGTTGGACTCACTCATTCAACACACGGCCATTTGACGCAGACCGCATACAAGTCGCAGCGAATCCCATTACCGCCGCTCGCCGACCAACGCCGCATGGTCGCCTATCTCGACGGCTTGCAGTCGAAGGTGGATCAGGTGAAGCGGCTGCAGGCGGAGTCGGCGGCGGAGCTTGAGGCGTTGTTGCCGTCGATTCTGGATCGGGCGTTCAAGGGGGAGTTGTAGCGGGGCGTGGGATCCCCTCCCCAGTCGCTATCGCGACGGACTACCGCACTGCGCTTCGGGCGACTTGGGGCCGCCCGTGCTCGTTTGTTACCATCCCCGCATCACCCCTCCCCAACCCTCCCCCTCAAGGGGAGGGAGCCGGAGGATTCTGATTCTGGCGCGATGCTGTGGTTTGAGCGTTCGCCAATAAAAAAGCCGCTGCTGGCGACTTGGGTCGTCAGCAGCGGCTGGGAGTGGAGGCGGCGGGAATCGAACCCGCGTCCCGAGATATCTCCACGCGAGCTTCTACGTGTGTAGTCGGCGAGTTTAATCTCGCCCGCGCGGCGCCTCATCGACAGGGCTCCGTGCGGGCCAGCTAGGAACGTTGTTTCGCCGCCGGCGTACCCGGCGCTGACTGGCGGCTAGTCGGGATTGGTAACGGGCTTTTGGGCCGACCCGACGTCAGCCCTCAGCCCGGGTTGCCTCTTTATTAGGCAGCCAAAGCGTAGGAACCTTCGGCAATTGAAGGTTGTGATCAGCTTTTAACGTGGCCCACTGATCAACCACGACACGCCACTAGCGCTTCGCCTATCCGGTCGAAACCAGTTCGCCCCCGGTGCGGCCGACGCCGTTGTGAGCTGTTCATTATATTCGGTTGGCGGGCGGGGGGAAGTTGTGGGGAAGGGGACAGGGGCCAGGGGACAGGCAGTAGGGTTCAGGGTTCGGGGTTCAGTCTGTGATGGTCGTTTCGAACCGGGAGCAAGCGCGGGCGCCGCTGATTCGTCAGCTTCGGAACTTTAGCTTTTCTGGAGCGTTTTTGGCGTTTCGCGGCGGGGCGGTTGCTAGTGATTCGGCGGCCGCCGGGTTGGCTTTGCTTCGCGCGGTGATCGATGCGGCATTGGCGGCGCTTGCCGCGGAGCGGCGATGTTCGCGGCGGTTGGCGGGCTGTTGTGCGATTGGTACACGGGGTGCATAGCGGCGTGACGCGATGTGAACGGATTCGCCTGGCGAACGGGAGGGAGACCCATGCGTCGCGTACTGCTGCTGGTGGTCGTCGTGCTCGGCGGATGCCGGTCGGCGGAGTTTGCCGTCGATCATCAGATGACCGGACTGCACGTGACGGCAAAGTTCGTCGCGTCCGATCGGCTAGCTGCTTCGCGATGGAACGACGGCGAACCGCGCGTTCGCTACTAATGGTCGTGAAGCTTTTACGTCGGCGACGCGGCGCCACCTGGCCGGCGGCGGATCGATGGCCGACGCTATCGACCCCGGCAAGGCGCCCTGTCAGGCAGCGGCTGTGGGCTCGTCGCGAAGGCAAGAAAAGAAGAGTGGGCGGCACAAGACTCGAACTTGTGACCTCTACGGTGTGAACGTAGCGCTCTAACCAACTGAGCTAGCCGCCCCTGGAATTGTTTGGATGGTATTGTATCGCCGAGCCATCGCGTTGAATAGCCGCGCTTACCGCCCAGGGCCGCCGGGCTAGGAAGCGGCTTCGGAGCTCGCGGGCGATTCGCTCAAGCCGTATTGGTCGAGCTTGCGTTTGAGCGTGGTGCGGTGGATGCCCAGGGCGCGGGCGGCGGCGGCGCATTGATTGCCCGAGCGGTCGAGCGCCGCGGCTAACAGCGTGGGCTCGAGGTTCTGCAGGAACTGGTCGTAAACGGCGCCGTTGAAATGCGGGTCAGCGAGCAGTTTGGAAGCCAGCTCGCCGGCGGCATGGGCGAGGCCGCGGCTGTCGGAGGCCGTCTCTTGACCATTCGCGGCTTGGAGTTCTGGCAGCGGGGGCGGCAGATGAGACGCCGTGACGACGCCGCTGCGCGCGAGCACCAGGGCGTGCTCGACAGCTTTGCGCAGCTCGCGGACGTTGCCGTACCAGGGGCGGCGCTGGAGTTCGGCAAGCGCGTCTTCGGCGAGCGCCGCGCGGCCGGCGCTGGTTTCGGCGGCGAAGTGGCTGGCGAGCAGGCGGATGTCCTCGCGGCGTTCGCGGAGCGGCGGCAGCGCGATCTCGAACGTGCAGAGCCGATAGAAGAGATCGTGGCGGAACTGGCCCGCGGCGATGTTTTGGAGCAGGTTTTGATGCGTGGCGGAAATCACGCGGAATTTTGCTTTCACGGGTGCGTCGGCGCCGACTGGGAGGACTTCGCCTTGATCGAGGGCTCTGAGGAGCTTCACTTGAATCTGCAACGGAATGTCGGCGACCTCGTCGATGAAGAGCGTGCCGCCGTCGGCTTGAACGAGCAGGCCGTTGCGGGCTTGCTGGGCGCCGGTGAAGGCGCCGGCGACGTGGCCGAACAGCTCGGCTTCGACAAGCGTGGGGTTGAGCGCGGCGATGTTCACGGCGACGAACGGGGCATGGCGGCGGGCGCTGTGCCGATGAATGGCGCTGGCGGCAAGCTCCTTGCCGACGCCGCTTTCGCCGGTGAGCAGCACGGCGGCATCTGAGGCGGCGGCCAGCGCGATGCGCTTGAACACCGCCTGCATCGCCGGGCTTTGGCCGAGCATTTCCTCGGCGTGCATCGTTTGCGCCGCGGGCGAGCGTGGCGCCTGCCGCAGCGCTCGTTCGATGGCGGCGCGGATTTCCACCACGTCGAAGGGCTTGAGCACGTACTCGAAGGCGCCGTGTTCGACGGCGCGTACGGCCGTGGACAGATCGCCGAACGCGGTGATGACGATGATTGGGGCTTCGCCGATGAAGCGGCGGAAGAGCTTCATGGCGGCCAAGCCGTCCATGCCTGGTAAGCGAACGTCGAGGATGAGGAGGTCCGTCGGGCTGCTTTCGGCGATCTCCAAACCCTGCTCAGCCGAAGCGACCGTCATCACGTTGTGGCCGAGGGCCGCGCCGATTTGCGAGAGGCCCCAGCAAATCGAGGGTTCGTCATCGACAATCAAAATGCTAGACAACGCTCGCCTCTTTGACGGCTAAGGGAAGTGCCACGCGGAATTCCGTGCGACCGTCGCGTCGCTGCCAGGAAATCTCGCCGCCGTGCGCTTCGACCACTTGCCTGGCCATCGTCAGACCCAAGCCAACGCCCTCGGGCTTTGTCGTCACGAACGGTTCAAAGATCGAATCGCGCGATGGATTTGAAGGACCGTCGCCGGTATCGCTTACGTACAATTTCGCGTGATCGTCGCTGCTGGTGAGCTCGATTTCGACTCGTCGTTTGCCGCCCTGGCGGGAATGCTGCACCGCCTCGATGCCGTTCAGCAAGAGATTCAAAATGACCTGTCCGATGGCTTCTTCGTCGGCAATGATTGGCAGCGGGCGTTCGCAGCTCGTCAACTTCAGTTCAATTCTTGCATGACGGGCGGCGGGATCAACGAGCGGCAGTAACTCGGCGACAAGCCGCGCGACGTCAACGTGCTTTCTTGTGGCGTCGGATCTCGGTTTTCCAGTGCGCATGAACCGCTGCAACTGCGCTTCCATCAGCCGCAGTTGCCGTTTGGCAACGGCGAGGCTTTCTTCGCCGCCATGGGCGTCGCAATGTTCAGCGTGAAGATCGAGCGCCATTCGGCAACCGGTCGCGGCGTTGCGCATTTCATGAGCCAGCCCGGCGCCGAGCATGGCGCCGGTTCGCAACTGCTCACTACGTTTCACTTCCTCCTCGTAGTCGGCAAGCATTCGAGCCGTTCGATTCACCGCCAGCGACAAATCGCGGACTTCATCGTCGAGATCCGGCAGCGGGGCCTCGGTAAAATCTCCGTGGGCGATGCGCAGCATTTCGCCGCTGACGTTCGACGTTGCACGGCTGATGCGCCGCGCCAGCAGACTGGCCACGAACACCACGGCGGTCAGCAGTGCGGCGCCAATCGCCAGCGGCGGCAGAAACGCTTCGCGCCAAGTGCGGCGGTACTCGCTCTCAGGAAAGAGCACGTGCAATGTCCGCGATTCTGCGACCGAACCGCGTGGCGGCAGCTCGGCGACCGAGTGGAAGTAGCGCGTACCATTCAGTTCCAGCGTGTCGCTGAAGGCGCTTGCCGGTGGCGGGCTCTCCGTCATTTCACGACTGAGCTTCGGAGGAAGCGCGGCGAGGCTTGTCGAAACAGGTTGGCTGGCCTCATCCGTCAGGATCAACTCAGCGCCGGAAAGTTCCCGCATCTGACGCAGCACCGAGTCCGAGAGCGGGAAATTAGAATTGGCCAGCACCGCGATGACGCCCTGCAATTGCCGATCGATCCGCGCTCGCGTGTGGCGGCCGGCAAGATAACCGTTGACCGCGGCGATTGCGGCCAGGCTAAGCGCCGCGACGGCGACGAGCGGCCAGACAAGCTGTTGGCGAATGGGCCAGCGCATGCAGATGACGGAGAGTGGCTTTTTGGTGTTGAGAGTTGAAAGACAGAGCCGGCGCTGCGATTGAGAATTTGGTCCATTGTACACGCAAGATCGCTCAACGACTTCGCCACCCGATCAGTCTTCAGGGCCAATCTGTAAATCCAGATGGGGGCGCCATGGCCACGGAGTTCCTCCAACGTGGCCATGCGGATTCAGAGCTTTTCATGCCCACGCAGACGTGGGCATGGCACCCCCCCTTCGAAAAACTGATTGGCCCTAGATCAGTCCTCGGCCCGGCTTCCGTCGCCGCACATTTTGACGATCTTCGGATCGAACTGCGCGACGACCTCCACCAAATCCTGCTGGGCGGCCATCACTTGGCGGATGTCTTTGTACACGCCGGGCACTTCGTCGGAACCGGCGGACAGCACGTCGATGCCCTGGGCGGCCAGCTCCTTGCGGACCTGCGAAATGCGGAACATGTCGTTCGCCGCTCTGCGAGACATTTGCCGGCCGGCGCCGTGCGAGGCGGAGTCAAAGCTCTCGGCATTGCCGCGGCCGCGCACGATAAACGCCGGGTCGGCCATCGAACCCGGGATGACGCCGAGCACGCCCTGCCCCGCCGGCGTGGCGCCTTTGCGGTGGACGACAAGCTCGCGCCCGCCGTGGATTTCTTTCCAGGCGAAGTTGTGATGGTTCTCGACGCCGGCGACGACGTGGGCGCCGAGCAGCTTTGCCACGTTGCGGTGAATGACCGCGTGGTTCGCCGCGGCGTAGTCGCCCATGAGATTCATGGCCGCCCAATATTCCTGGCCGGCTTCAGAATCCATGTCCAGCCAGGCCAGCCTGCCAAGCTCCTTGAGTTCCTCGGGCAATCGCGCTTGAGCGATCGCGCTGTAGGTCGCACACACCGCCGCGCCCGCGCCGCGACTGCCGCTGTGGCTTAGCAGCGCGACATACTCGCCGGCGTCGAGACCGAGCTCCTCATCGCGGGCGGCAAGCGACAGGACGCCGAACTCGACGAAATGGTTTCCGGAACCGGACGTGCCAAGCTGCTTCCAGGCGGTGTCTTTCTTTTCACGGGTGATCCGCGTGACGCTCCAATCCTCGTCCATCACCGGGTGCGATTGCGGCGGCCGATGCTCGCAGCCGACGCCGAAGCGCGTGCCGCGCTCTAGCGCCGTGCGGAATTGCTCGCGGCGTTCCGCGAGCGACCCGACCGGCGCGTCGAGCACCGAAAGCTTCATGCGGCAGGCGATATCAACGCCCACCGCATAGGTGATGATCACGTTCTCGCACGCTAGGACGCCGCCGATGGGCAGGCCGTAGCCGACGTGCGCGTCCGGCATCAGCGCGGCGCCAACCGCCGACGGCACGCGGCATGCCTGCCGCATCTGTTCATGAGCGGCCATGTCGATGTCGCTGCCCCAAGTGCGATACGCGATCGGTTCCCGCAGCACGATCGGCTCGTAGCCCAACAGCTCGCTTGCGAGTCGTCCCCAGATCGGATCGTGAACGAACGTAGCCGGCGAGGCGACGACTTCCTTTACCAGATCGCGCGCACGCTTTCCCTTCAGCCCGAAGCCTAAATCCTTCGATGCGGCGCTGCGCAATGCATCGATGGCCGCCGAAGCGAACTTCGGCGGGATTCCCAGCTTTTGCAACTGCCGACGATTCATCGCTACATAGCCCGGCCATCCTGGCCGGGCGCACTGAATGTTGAGGAATCTAGGGGAAGGGGGCGCCATGCCCACAGAGGTCCGCCGACGTGAGCATGTTTGCTTGTAGTCACATGCCCACGCAGACGTGGGCATGGCACACGAGTTCGGTTGGATTTCTGAATATCAATAGGCGACGGTTACTCCAACGCCGCCGGGCCAGGATGGCCCGGCTATGTAAGTCAGCAAAGCGCGAACCTAGGTTCGCTTGCCAGCGTCACTGTATTTGCCGCCGCGTGCTGAACGGGGCAAAATCGTCAATTGTCGCCAGATTGAGCTTGCCAATTTCAGCGCGGCAGTAATTATAATGACGTTTGTCAGGTCGTGCCGTACGCAGCACGACGGTAGTCCCGGCCGCCGCGGTCCCTCTGGCAGGGGCCAACGCCGCCAAAACCCCGTAGCGAAGGAGGTGGTCCTTTGAATCCAAGTCACATACGCCAGTTGGGTGGTGAAATCCGTTGACCACCGGCGGGTGTCCAATGGGGACGCCACCACCTGCTTCTGAGTAACCGCCTGCCGGCTACCTGGCCCGGCCAACCTGGCCGGACGAGTTTTTTGCCGCGGCCTGTATTCGAAGCACAACGATGACGGCCCGGTCGCCCTCGCGGCGACCGGGCTTTTTTCTTATACCCCTCCCTTGAACAGGATTATGCATCTGGCGTGCATCATTTTCTTAAGGCCTGAAAGGCCGAGCTATGACAGCCAGGGCGCAGCCCTGGGTATCTGGACATGAAGCTGACCCTAGCCCTGTAATGGCGCGCTAGCGATCGCCATTAATTAGCGCGCCCTTTCAGGGCTACGGACGAGCCACATGACCCCCTGACCCAGGGCGGCGTCCGCCGTTGGCGACCTTGCCCTGGGCTATCATAGCGCGGCCCTTCAGGCCTGAAGAACATGCTTGCGGTTGCATAATCCTGTGAAAGGAGGGGCTAGGGCAGCGATGACTGAGCGTTGCCATGTAATCTTGCGAGCAAGACATTGTCCGACGACGCCGATTTAGAAGCCGCCCTGGAATGCCAACAGCTTCTGTTGGAGACTAGCCTGCCGTTAGTCTTTGAAACCTATGACGACGCCCGCCAGCGAAAGGTGAAGGTTCCCGTGGTCCTGCTCCTCGACTGCGAGGATGAACTCGGCGGCCAGATCGCCCGCGGTTGGCTCGGCGACGAAGCCGTGGACGACGCCATCGCCCATCACGCGGCCGCCGACCTGTCGGACGAGGAAACGACGGTCTTCGCCGTCGCCTTTTCCTTGGCGGAATGCCAGCGCGAAATCCCGCCGGTGTTCCCTTATCTGGAACCGGCCCTGCAGCCGCCGAAGAGCGGTTTTCTGGCCGTCTCCGTCACCGCCGGGGGCGCCTCGGTGCTGATCGTCCCGGACGATGCCCGGCCTTAACCAGGGCCAATCAGTATTTCAAATGGGGGCGCCATGCCTACGTCTGCGTGGGCATGAAGAGCCCGGAATCTGCATGGCCACGCCGGAGGACCTCCGTGGCCATGGCACCCAATCTTGAAACTGATTGGCCTTGCGGCCTCAACGGATCGGTTAGGCTTCGCGTGGCGGCTCAGTTATAATGACGGCGTGCCTTCTCCGTGTTTCTAAGGGACAAGTCATGTTGGTCCGGCTCATTGGGTTCGTACTTTTTGGCCTCATCGGCGCCTCGGCCATTGCGCAAGAGGGCTTTGCTGTTCAGGCGCAGCCTTCGCCAGGCGGCGGCCGTCCTTCGAAAGAACAAATCATGGCCATGCGCGCCGCCCAAATGCAGGCTGCCGCGCAAGCCGGCCAGCCGGCGCAGGCGAAGCCCGAGGGCGAAAAGCCGAAGGAAGAAAAGAAGGAAGGCGAAGGGGATAAGAAGAAAGAGGACGACAAAAAGACGATCAAGCGCCCCACCGACAAGGCCAAACCCGACGCCGCCGAGCTGAAGGTTTCGCCCGACAAGGACGGCATGGTGCAGTTCAACTTCCGCAACCAGCCGTGGCCGGAGGTGCTGGACTGGTACGCGGCGGTTTCGAAGAAGAGCCTCGATTGGCAGGAGCTGCCGGCTGACACGCTGAACCTCTCGACGCAGCGCCGTTACACGCTCGACGAGACGCGGAACCTATTGAACCGCCATCTGCTCGCTCGCGGGTTTACGATGATCGCGCAAGGCGACGTCTTGAGCGTGATCAAGACGGACAAAATCGATCCGAGCTCAGTGCCCCGCGTCGAGCCGGACGACCTCGACAATCACCTGCCCTACGACTTCGCGCGGACGCGCTTCAAGATTCCCGATTCGATGGAGCCAGCCAAGGCGGTCGAGGACGTGAAGGTATTGCTCAACCCGACGGCCAAAGTGACGCCGCTGCTCGCGACCAAGCAACTGCAGATCATCGACGCGGTCACGAATCTGCGCGACGTGCGCGACCTCTTGTACGGCGAAGAGATAGCCGCTTCCAAGGACGTGCGGCCGCGGCCGTTTCAGATCGAGCATCGCCGTGCCGATTACATCGCCGACCAGATCATGATCGTCTTAGGCCTCGACCCGAGCTCGCGCAAGTCGCCGGTGGAGATGCAGGTCGAGCAGCAGCGGATGCAACTGATGATGCAGCTTCAGCAGCGCGGACAGGACGTCAGCAAGATGATGAAGCAACAAGGGCCGGAGGTGTTTATCGCCGTCGACAAGCGGCGGAACGTGCTGTTGGTCAACGCCCCGCCGAAGGAAATGGAAATCATCGAGCGCACCGTCAAGCAGTTCGACGTCCCCGAGAACGACATTGCGGGCGCGGGACCGGGCAGCGACGGCAAGCTGACCCTGCGGCGGCACTCGACCGTCACGGTCAGTCCGGATGCGATTGTCAACGCGCTGAAAGACATGGGCAGCCTCGACCCGCTCACGCAACTTCAGAGCGATTCGGACAGCAAGACGATCTTCGCCTATGCCACCGAGGCCGATCACAAAACGATCGAGGCGATGATCGACAAGCTGGATGGCAGCGGCCGGCGGCTGCACGTCGTCTGGCTGAACCGCCGCACGCCAGCCGACCAGATTGCCGGCACGATCAAGGCGCTGATGGTCGGCGAGAAGAAGAAAGAGGAGAACCGCCGGCCGTACTTCTACTATTTCGACTCTTACAACCGCAATAACGATGAGCCCAAAGACACCGGCTTCCGCATTCAGCCGGACGTCGAAAATAACCGGCTGCTACTGTGGGCCACGGACGAGGAGTACAGCGAGGTCAGCATCTTGCTCAAGGAACTGGGGGCCGTGGCATCGGACAACAAAAACCCGGCGAAGATTCGCGTGCTTGATGCGCGAACACCCGAAGAGACGGCTCGGCTGTTGGAGCAGCTTCAGAAATCATGGGGCGGCACCAATGAGATTCACATCAACGTGGCGCCGCCTGCTTCGGACGCGCAGCCGCAGAAACCGGCGGCGAAGAAAGCTCAACCGGCCGAGGCGCCGAAGGATAAGCTGACGGGGTTCGAGAGCGGCGGCCGGGCGACGTTCGCCCTATTGGGAAGCGCGCCTTCCGCGCCGAGGATTAGCTTCGTCGCCGATGCGGTCGCGCCAGAAGCGCACCCGCCCGCCGCGAAGCAACCCGAACCGGCGCCGGCGCCGGCGCCGGCCGCTGATCGCTCGGCGAAGACGGCCGCCGCGCCGGAAAAGTCGCCGCCGATCAACATCACGGTCACGCCGGAAGGCAAGATCATCATCACCTGCGAGGACCCGGCGGCGCTCGATCAACTCGAAGACTTGCTCGGCCAGCTCGAACCGCAACAGCGACAGTTCGAAACCTTTCGCTTGAAGCATGCCAGGGCGTTCGACGTCTATCTCAATCTGAAGGACTATTTTGAAGATGAACTGAGCGACGACAAGAACAACTTCATGCCGTGGTGGTACGACGAGCGGCCGAAGACCGAGGAGCAGTCCACGCTCGGCAAGCGGCGTAAGCTGCGGTTCGTGTACGACTCGGATAGCAACACGATCGTTGTACAGAATGCCAGCCCGGCGCAGCTCGAAGTCATTCGGAAGCTGATCGACATTTACGACCAGCCGATGAACGAGGACGAGGTTGCCCGCCGGAAGACCGACATTGTGCCCATCAAGTATTCGCATGCGCAGGACATCGCCACCGCGATCAAGGAGGTGTATCGCGACCTGTTGAGCTCCAAGGACAAGGAGTTCCAACAAAAGGGCGAAGGCGAAAAAGGCCAGGGCCGAAATGAAAGCCGTGTCCGGTTTTTCGGCGGCTTCTCGGACGACGAGAAGTCGGCGCCGCTGAAGATGTCGTTCGAAGGCGCCCTGTCGATTGGCGTTGATGAGATTTCCAACACGCTGATCATCTCAGCCGAGGAGCAGATTTGGACCAACATCCGCGACCTCGCGCTGGCGCTGGACGAGAAGGCGAAGCCGAACACGGTGGTGCAGATTCACGAGCTGCAAAGCGGAATGAGCTCGACGCAGCTACAGAAGGCGCTCGCCACGGCGCTCGCGCAGCCTTGGCCGGGCGGCAAACCGCAGCAGGCCGCGAACGCTCAGAATGGCAAGCAGGGCGAGAACAACAATAATAACGGCGATCGAGGCCGCGGGGATCGCGGCGACCGCGGCCGCAGCCGCGACGGCGACCGCGGCAACCGCGACTAGACCGTGCGTGAGAGCTTTTCGTGCAGCTCTCCATAACGCGACAAATACGCCAATAGCCCCGACCTAGCTAGGTCGGGGCTGTTTTGTTTGCGCAATCGCCAGCGCGCGGTTGATGCGTTGCACGCTGCGCTCGCGGCCGAGAATCGAGAGCGCGTCGAACAGTCCGAAGCCGATCGCTTTGCCGGTGATCGCCACGCGAATGGCATGCACGACGTCGCCGATCTTCACCCCTTTCCGCTCGATGAACGTTTTTAAGTGAGCTTCGAGCGCGGCTGGTTCGAACGGCGCAACGCTTGGTAATTCAGTCACGTAGTCGGCGAGTAGCGCCTTCGCGGCCGGCGCCTTGACCAGCCGCTTCTCGAACGCCGCCTCGTCGTAAGGCATCGCATTGTCCGGCATAAAGAACTCGGCGTAGTCCAGAACGTCGCCCGCCACCTTCACGCGATCGCCCGCCGCGGTCAACACTTGCGATAGATACGGTCCCGTGTCGCACGGCGGGGGCTCGCTCACCAGGCCCGCCGCTTGCAAAAACGGCAAGCATTTCTTCACTTTCTGCTTCAGCGGCAGCCGCTGCATGGCGCGGTCTTGAAAGGAGAGCAGCTTCTGCGGATCGAAGCTCGCCGGCGCCTTGTTCACGCGCTCCAGCGAAAAGTGCTCGATCATCTCGTCGCGCGAGAACTCCTCGCGCTCCGCGTCGAACGACCAGCCCAAGAGCAACAGGTAGTTCAGCAGCGCGTCCGCCAGAAAGCCAACCCGCTCGTAGAAATCGACGATCACGGGATTGAACGTGTCGGCCGTCGTCTCGAAGCCGGCCCGCCGGGCGATGCTGCTCCCCAGCTCCATCAGGGCCGCGAAGTCGCGGTTCTTCAGATACTTGTCGAGCTTCCGCTTGCTCAGCTTGGTCTTGCTGCCCGGCTCGGCGACATACGGCAAATGCGCGTACGCCGGCAGCGTGTAGCCCAGCGATTGGGCGATAAACACCTGCCGCGGCGTGTTCGGCAGGTGCTCCTCAGCCCGAATCACGTGCGAAATGCGCATCGCCTCGTCGTCCACCACCGACGCCAGGTGATACAAGCACGAGCCGTCCGCGCGTTGGATGACGTGGTCCTGCTCGCTGGCCCAGGCGAACCGCACCTCGCCGCGGATCAGGTCGTTCAGCACCAGCTCGCCCTGGCGCGGCATCTTCAGCCGCACTACGCTCTGCCGGCCCTCGGCCTCAAATCGCGACGCCTCCGCTGGCGTCTTCGCGGCCCACGTCCGGCTGTAAATAAACGGCCGCCCCGCCTTCTCCGCCGCCTCGCGCTCCGCCTGCAATTCCTCCGGCTTGGCGAAGTCGCGGTACGCGGCGCCGCTCGCTAACAATTGCTCGACCGCCGCCTGATACAGCTCGCCGCGCTGCGACTGAAAGTAAGGTCCGTACGCCCCGCCGACTTCGGGCCCTTCATCCCAATCGAGGCCCAGCCAGCGGAAGCCGTGCAAAATCGGCGCAAGCGCCGCCTCGACATTCCGCTGCTGATCGGTGTCGTCCACCCGCAGCAAGAACTGCCCGCCGTGCTGCCGCGAGAAGAGCCAGTTGAACAGCGCCGTCCGCACGCCACCAATGTGCAAATAGCCCGTCGGGCTGGGGGCGAATCGCGTGCGGACAGTTTCGGCAGGCATTGTGACGGCGTAAAGCAAGTCGCAGGACAACGGCAGCGTTCGCGCTAGCCGCG
>JAICUM010000129.1 GCA_025935855.1 Pirellulales bacterium
AGAATGCGGTTGAGCGCGTCTTCCGGCGCCCGATCCGCTTCGCTCAAATCGAGGGCCGCAGATGCGACGGCGTCCGCGCGCTGCCGCGGGTCTGAGATCTCGGCCAATCGTGGGTTCATCTCGTCCAGCGGCGTTTCGACCGGCTGCGCCGCGTATGGCCGCAGGTCGGCCTCGTCGGTGAAGCAATCGAACATCGGCAGGGCGCTGGCGTCGAACTGGTTCATCGGCGGCAGCCCGAGAATTTGCTCCATCGTGCGGATCAAGCTCGTCGTGTTGTATTGCGTGCTGACCACCGCGCCGCGCTTCACATACGGGCTGATCGCGAAGGCCGTGGTGCGGTAGCCGCTCACGTGGTCCCAGCCCGCTTGCGGGTCGTCCTCGATGGCGAAGATCGCCAGGCTCGGCCAGAACTTCGATCGGCTCAGCGCTTCCACAATGCGCCCAAACGCCAGGTCGTTGTCCGACACGCACGCGCCGGGCGTCGGGAAGCCCGGATTCGTGCCGCCCGTGTGATCTTGCGGCAGGCAGATCACCACAAGATTTGGAAACTTGCCATCACGTTCAAACCGTTCGATTTCATTAATAAAGTAATCCGCGCGCCACTGGTCGGGCACCGACAGGTCCCAGCCGACAAAATCGGTCGGTGAAAACTCTTTCATGTGCTCGACGCTCACCCGTGAAGAGAACACAACGCTGTCGTCGCCTGTTTTCCATGCGCGGTAGCAGGCGGTGAAGCCGGGGCGTCCTTTGCGCTTGGGATCCTTCCAGTGGACGAGCGGCGCCATGAATTCGCCGTAATTACGGACCGATTTGCCGTGCTCGCGGGCATTGTCCCACAGAAATCCGCTGGGGGCATAGACAAGCGCGTCCTCTTCGTCGTCGCCCATGCCGTCGGGATAGCTGCGCGGGAAGCCGGCAAAGCTCTTTTCCATGTAATCCGTCGAGAAGGCCGTATTGCTCCACTGATGGCCGTCGGCGCTGAGGATGCCACAGCAATACGCGTTATCCAGCAGGACGAACTCGTCGGCGATTTTGTGCTGGTTGGGCGTGAACCGTTTTCCAAAGACGCACAGGCGTTCGTCGCCGTTGCCCTTCTTGATATCGCCGAACACCTGATCGTAGGTGCGGTTCTCCTTGATGATGTATACGACGTGCTTGATCGGGCTGGGCTCGCCGATGCGCTCGGGGATCGGCCGCGGCGGCTGCCCTTCGCGCGGCGGCAAGCGAGAGGCGGCGATGCGCGGAGCACGCAGGTTCGCCGCCACCCGTTCGGAAAGCTTCGCAAGCTCGGCGGCCTTCGGCAGCGGCGCCAATGTTAGCGAGCCGACGAACTGATGCGAATTGAACGCGGGGACCTTTGAGTCGCCGTGCGTCGTCGGATCTTTCGGCAGTCCCTTGATGTTCGCGACGGCAAGCTGCTTATGGTTTTTGTCAAAGGCGATCGCCCCGGGATACCAGCCGACGGGAATTAGCCCGGCCAGCCGCGACTCTTCTGGCTCCTTCGCGTCGAAGTCGATGACCGCGATCGCATTCTGCGAGCCGTTCGCAACAAACAGCCGGTTGCCGTCCTCATTGAACACCGCCGCGTTGGGGCTGGCGCCGAGCAGATCGGCGGCGTTTGGCTTAGTCCAAATCGTGGCGACCAGCTTGTCGCTGCGCGAATCGACGACGCTCAGGTTGTCGCCCGCCGCGTTGCAGCAGATGACCCACGGATGCTTCGCCGACGCCGCCAGGCCGCTGGCATGTTTGTCGGTGATGATTTCTTTGATCGTCTTGCCGCTCTTCAGATCCACCACGCTCACGGAGCCTTCGCTGGCGATGTGGCGTTTCGCATCGACGCGAACCGTGGTCCCGCGTCCGGCCGGCCCGACAAGGTCGCCCGCCTCCGGCCGTTGCCCGCCCCAATTGCTCACATAGGCCTTGCCGCCCTTCAGCAGCACGTCGTACGGCGCCACGCCGACGTCGAATGATCGTACGAGCGTCCCCGTCGTGGCGTCGAGCTCCAGCAATCGATTGGACAAGTTCCCGCACATGAAAACGTGCTTGCCGTCTTCCGACACCGCGATGCCCGCCGGAATCTCGGCCGCGCGGCGCGGAGCGTCGGCCGGTGGAAGCTGCCACCAGACGTCGGCCGAGAATTTTGCGGCGCTGGAAACCTTGAAGACTTCCACTCGCCCTTCAACGTCGCTCAAGTACAGCCGGTCGCCGCTCGGGCTGAATGTCAGCCCCGTGAAACTCAACTGGCCGTGGTCGTCCGGCGCCAAGATTTGCGGCGACACGGGCGACGTCCCCGGCAGCGGCGCCCGCGCAGTAGGAAAGGGAACTCGTTCGATCAACTCGCCAGACGACGCGTCGAACACGACCACTTCATTGGTCTTCCCGGAGACGGCCAGCCGCCGCCCGTCGGGCGACAGCGCCAGCCCCTGCGGCCGCATGCCGGGCAGGTCAATCTGCTTGCCATACGGCGTGAGAATCTGATTGACGGGCGTCATCGCGCGGCCGTCATCGCTCCGGCCAACTTGTTCGGCGTCTTGGCGTTGAACCGCGGCGGCCGGGGACGCTGGCTCGCCGTGAACCGCGGAACGTAGCGGCGCACAAAGGGCGAGGACCAAGCTCAGCGGAATGGCAAACGTGGTCTGTTGTTCCATGCAGCCGATTATGCGTCGCCAGCGATGGAGCGACAAGAAAGCCGCGGCCGCTCAAAGGTAACCCGCACGCATTCGCGGAAACGCGCAACGAAGCGCAGCTCGCGTCGCACGGGGTCGGGAGTCTTTTGCGACTGGGGGGATTCTTCATATGGTGACTTTCCTGTCGCAAAATACTCCCGACCCCTTTCGTAATGCGGCCCCCTACAGTGGCGCATTCATGTCGCCGCTCCACTCCACGCACTTTGCACGGCTACTCCATTTTATGTACCCTCCATTGAAAGGCCGTCTATGCCGGCCTTAACTCCTCTACCGCAGTGATGGCGATGTAGCCGCATGACCAATACCTGGCTCAGCCGCCGGCTTCAGCACAGCGGTCCCGCCGTTCTCAACCTTTACGCGGTGAGCCTGGCGTTCTGTGCATACGCCTGCATGTTCGCTTTTCGCAAGCCATTTGCAGCGGCCAGTTATCAAAACGCCGCCGGCTGGGACCACCAAATCCAGCTGAAAACGGCGTTCGTCATCGCTCAGCTCATGGGCTACGGAGCCGCCAAGTTCTTCGGAATCCGCTTCTGCAGCGAAGCCACGCGACGCTGGCGCGCGTTTCAGCTGATCGCGCTAATCATGGCCGCCGAATTGGCGCTCGTGTTCTTCGCCGTGCTGCCAGTTTCGCTCCGGCCCCTGGCCATGTTCGTCAATGGCTTTCCGCTGGGCATGGTCTGGGGGCTGATGGTCCGTTATCTGGAAGGCCGCCAGACCTCCGACTTTTTGCTCGCCGGGCTTTCGTGTTCGTTCATTGTCTCCAGCGGATTCGTCAAAGACATCGGCCGAGCGCTGCTCGCCGGCGACGCTCCCTTCGGAGTCGATTGGCTGCGGCCCGCCTCCCCGGTCTCCGAAACTTGGATGCCCGCGGCAACCGGCGCGATGTTCTTGCTGCCGTTTGTCGTCTTCGTGCTGCTGCTCGATCAGTTGCCCGAACCGAACGCCGCCGACGCCGCGGCCCGCACCCTGCGAAAGCCGATGGACCGCCACGAGCGCCTCCGGTTTCTCAAGGCCTTTCTCCCCGGCCTGGCGGCGCTCATTTTGTTCTATCTCTTTCTCACGGCCTTCCGCGATTTTCGCGACAACTACATGGCCGACATCTTCGATGAGCTCGGATATCGGTACGCGGACAATCAGCGCCTCTTCACAGCCACCGAAACCGTCGCCGCCTTCGCGGTCATGACGCTGATGGCCGGGCTTGTCTTCTTCCAAAACAACAGAGCCGGCCTGGCCGCCGCGTTCGTCCTCATGGCCGCCGGCGCCGTGCTGCTGTCGTTATCCACCGTGCTGTGGCACGCGGGGATGATCGACGGCTTCGCCTGGATGACGCTGCTGGGGTGCGGCGCCTACCTGGCCTACGTCCCCTACAACTCAATCCTTTTCGACCGCATGATCGCCTCCACGACGTTCGTGGGCACGGCGGTGTACGCTATCTACTTGGCCGACGCGGTGGGCTACAGCGGCAGCGTCGCCATTCTGATCGTGAAAGACGTCTGGAGCCTGCAAACGTCGCGCGCCGAGTTTCTCGCGCAGCTCGCGATCGTCGCGTCCATCGTCGGCGTCACGACGATGGTTTTCAGCGCCTACTATTTCTTCTACCGTGCCGAGCGCCCGGCCGAGACTGCAAACGAGGCTGCCTTTTAGCCGTAGCGGCGGCTTCCAGCCGCCGTGTAAGCAAAAGACGTATGCCGGTGACTCGGCGGCTGGAAGCCGCCTCTACGTGAATTGCGAGCGCCGCCCGTTGCGCTGCCGACTTCCGCGGGGCCGGAAATCAAAATAAGTGCCCGCCGCAGTGCCGGAACAATCACTTGTGCGAAGCTCGGCGTGGTCCTGCGGCCAAGGCGGTGCAAGATTAGGCTATTTCCCCTTAACTTGCAAATGGGACTTACCGCACCTCTTTTAACTCACTCGCGGCGCCGACACAGGTTCCGCCTGCATCCGAAAGCCGCATTGCGGACAATCCACCGCGCAGTTCGCCGCGGCCGAATGCGATGGCGTTTCCTCGCCGGACAGCTTACTGCTCGCACGGCAGGGCGTCCAACTGGTCACCCGCGCCTTGCCGCCGCAGCCGCGGCATCGAACGCCTTCTAAGAACTTGATGAGGCACTTTTAGCAAATCAGGTGAACGAAGACACCGTTCTCAGTGTACCGACCCGCGAAACGCACACGTGGCGAAAAGCGATCGATTTGCCCCATTTCTTTCCAATGCTTCTTTGCAGCCAGAAGCATGCCGACGCATTGACGCAGCGCTCGTCTTCTTCGTCCGTGGCAAGCGTTTTCATGAACCTGCCGTACGCAGAAGACGACTAAGGCCGCGGATCGATCCGCCGCTCCGCCTGTTCTCAGCCTTCCCGTTCAAGCTTCCGACGCTACTCTCAGGCGATTCAGCCCGATTCGGGACCGATTCCGACTAATCTGCGTGACGCGCCGCGGCTTGCCGCGTTACATTTAAAGAACATCTCTTCACTAGCTGCCGAGCGATTATCCATCATGAATCGCCCAATCCGCTTTTCGCTGTTGGCGCTGCTGACAATTCTGATCGGGCTAAGACGTGGTCTCGCCGAACCGGCCGACAATCCGGACGATCCCAAGCTTGCCGGGCATTTCAGCGGCCGCGTTCTCGGTCCCGACAAGCAACCGCTGATCGGGGCGCGCGTCTATGTGGCCGAGTTTGCATCTCAGCCGACTGGCTGGGAAACGACTCCCCAGCCTGGACCTGGCAAGATTCGCGCCTCGACGGATGCGAGCGGCCGTTTCCAGTTCGATGCGCCGGACATGACCTTGACCGACCTCGACGGCTTACCGACGCGAAAACGCTGCGTCGTGATGGCGGCCGCCGACGGCTATGCCGTGGATTGGGCCATGACGCGCGGACGGACCCGATCAAGCACGATTGAAAACCCCACGCCTTCGACAGGACTCGAACTTCAATTGGCCAAGGACGACGTGCCGCTCACCGGCCAACTGCTCGACGCCGACGGCCGGCCGCTCGCCGGAGCGCGCGTGCGGCTGCACGACCTGATGATTCCGAAAGAGGGAAAGCTGGACGACTACTTGAAGCGTGAAATCAACGCCAGTCCGTTCGGTTGCAGCAGTGGCGACGAAAAATCGATGTGGCAGGTCTGGTTGTTGCCAGGCGTCCAAACCGACGCGCGGACCGACGCGGAAGGCCGGTTTCAAATGACCGGCCTCGGTCGCGACCGGCTGGTATCGCTTGTCATTTCGGCGCCCACCGTCACGAACACCTACACGTCGGTCGTGACGCGCCGGATGCCGGATGTCATGGTGCGTACCGGCGGTGAAAAAAATGCAATTCTCGGGATAGGCCAACCGCTGCATGGCGCCGGCTTCACCTTGCCGCTCCAGCGCGGCCGAACGGTTCGAGGCATCGTCCGCGATCGGGATACTCATCAGGCAATTGCCGGCATGCGCGTGTTTTACGTTCGAGGCGGCATCGACCAATTGCCGGCCATGACCGAGGGAAGTCATTACACCGTGTCAGGCGCCGACGGACGGTTCACCATCACCGGCTTGTATCCGGCGCCCGAGAAGCCGCCAACGCAAGACATTGAACGAGAGTACCTCACCGCCATTTCGCCGCCCGGCATGACGTATCGCACGGCGAAAGTCGAAATCAAAAGCGGCGCCGACGCCGTAGTCGAAACGTCCCACGGCATCCCGTTCCGCCTGGAGACCGTTGACGACCAAGGCCGGCCCGTCGAAGGAGAGGTCACGTACCATCAGATCTATCCCGGCAGGCGAATCGCCGAATCGCTGCCGCCGGGAAAACTTGTCTTCTGGCCGATTGGCCCCGCGGCCGCCAAAGGCGCCGGCGTGTACGAAGGTTTCGCGATGCCCGGCGCCGGCGTGATCACCGTCAAAGCGCCGTCAAGATCCGACGTCGTCCCGCCGCACATCGATCCTAAGCCGTTCTTCGCTCCCGACCGCACAGATTGGACGCCGGAAGAGCGCTCCAGCGCCTACGGCACGACCGAGGTGCTCATCGGGAATAACCTTGCCATCTATCAGAGCGAGTACGCCGCGATTGTGTTGGTAAACCCGCCGGAGAACTTGCCGCTGCTGCGGCTTAAGGCCGTCGTCGCCACGAGTAAACCACGAATGGTTTCGCTCGTCGATGCCGAGGGCAAGCCAGTCGTCGGCGCTACGACGGAGGGCATGACGGCTTATCCTTACGACTACGAGCCGCCGCTCCGTGCCGCGATGCTGCCGCTCTTGGGGCTTCATCCCGAGCGTTGGCGGCAAATCACCTTTTTCGACGAACAGCGCTCGCTCATCGGGCAGGTTGCGGCACGCGGCGATGGCACAAGCCCCTACACCGTGCGAATGCTTCCTTGGGCAACGGTCACCGGCCGCGTTGTGGATGGCGAGGAGAATCCACGGAAAGACGCAACCCTCGTCAATGCGCGTGCCTCGTCGGACGAGGCCCTCGACCCGACGGTTGGCAAAATCAGCCCCGTCAAAACCGATGAGGACGGCCGCTTCCGCATCAACAAGCTCGTGCCCGGACTCAAATACTCTGCCGCCATTTATGTGGAAGCCGGCAAGTTCACCGGCACGGCGTTTGAGAATCTGACCGTCAAGCCCGGCGAAGTTCGCGACCTGGGAACGATTCATCTCTCGCCCCCTCAATTGGCGCTGTTACAGCGCTAAGCGATTCAAACAAGCTTCCGCTCTTGCCGGCGAAGCTCGGCCGCAAATAAATCTCGCAAGAACTGCGACTGCGCCTCCACCGGCGGCGCCTCGACGCCCAGCTTCTTCGCCACCCGGCGGACGCAGGTTTCGATCAGCCAACTCCGCTGCGCTTCCGGCAACGAAGCCTCGCGCTCCAGCAGTTGCTCGATCGCCGCGTAGTCCTCGCTCGTAAGCCGGCCAAGCTGCCGCTGATCGAACCGAAACTGGGCTTCCTCATACCGACGAGCGCTCAGTTGCGACCGAATCTCGGAAATCTGCCCGCCGCCGTCGGCAATCACCACCGTGCCGGCGACCAAGTCGCCCGCCCGCTGGCTCAGCCGCGATAACAGTGGCACAAGCCACATCGGCGGCAGGTGGTCGAGCACGCGAAACAAATTGCGCAGCAAAATGCTGGTCGCGTCGAGCTGAAAGCCGTTCGCCTTGACGACGCGAATGCCAAGCTTGCGCTTCCCCAGCGTCTGCCCGCGCATGAACAGCTCCGAGCAGCCGAAGTAAACAAAACTGCCCAGCCCCCAAATGAGCGCCATGAACCCCATCAGGTACATCATGGCGCGGTCCGGCCGGCCGTCGCTTTGGGCGCGTAAACCCTTAAGCGTCTCATCGAACGAGGCGCCGACGACCAACAAGACGATGAACACCACGAACATGAACAGCCACAGGATGAGCTGATCGACAAACCACGCGACGAACCGCGTCCCCAGCCCCGCCGTGCGGTACTCGACCGTAACGTTCTCAGGCGTCTCAAACCGCAGGGATTGATGCATGGAGAGAAGATTAAATTAACGGTTCAGCAATCAATTTCGAGTTACAATCTTCGATTGTAGCTAGCACGAGAGCAAGTGTAGGCGTCTCGCTCCGCGAGAGGCAATCATCTCGCGGAGCGAGATGGCTACACTTGCTCAGCAGGAGCTTCGCCGTCCCAAACATCATGCAAGTCCGAGTATGAGCAGTTTCGTCGCTCGCCACAAGAAAGACTGGGAAGAGCTCGAACGCCTCACCACGCGCGCCCGCCGCTGGCGCGGCGGCATGTCCTCCGCTGAGCGCCAGCGCCTCGACGAGCTCTATCGCCGCACCTCGATCCATCTCGCGCGGGCGTCCACCAGCGGCGACGCGAACGATCTCGTCGAATACCTCAACGGCCTCACGGCCGCCGCCCACACGGTGATCTACCTGCCGCCGCGCGAGACGTTCTTCATGCGCATCGCACGCTTCGCGGCCGAAGGCTTTCCGCGAGCCGTCGCCCGGAACTGGCGGCAGCACGCCCTGTCAGCACTGCTACTCATTACCGGCGCCGTCGTCGGCTTCATCATGGCCAGTTCCGATCCGGCCACCGCGCTCGCCCTGTGGCCGGCCAGCGATCCGCGACAGCCGGGTTCGACACCCGAGCAGCTTCTCTCCTACCTGCGGCACGGCCGCGACGAAACCAGCGGCGAAAAGTTCCTCTTCGCTAGCTTTCTGTTCCAGCACAATCTGAAAGTCGCCATCCTCTCGATGGCCACCGGCGTCCTCGCTGCGGCGCCGACCGTGCTGCTGATCCTCCTGAACGGCATGATCCTTGGCGTGTTCGCCGCGATTCATCATCAAGCCGGGCTGCCGACCGAGATGTGGGCCTGGATTCTGCCGCACGGCGTCACCGAGCTCGGCGCCATCGTGCTGTGCGGCGGCGTCGGGCTGATGCTAGGCAAGGCCGTGGTTCGCCCTGGTACCAAATCGCGAAACCAGAGCCTGCTCGACGCGGGACGCGAAGCCGCCAAAATCTGCATCGGCGCCGGCGGCATGCTCGTGCTCGCCGCACTCATCGAAAGCTACGTCCGGCAGAGCACCTGGTCCACGCCAACGCGGCTGTGCTTCGCGGCAGGCACGGTCGTATTCTGGACTCTCTACTTCTCTGTCGGCTTAGTTCGCGAACGGCAGGCGAAGCGCGAAGCACTCACCACCGCCCCGCAAGCCGCGCAAGCTGTTCTGGCTTCCGCCCAATCGCCTACAGCAGATTTCGCTGTCGCAGCTCAACGAATTGATTGACCAGCGGCGTCGTCAATTCGCTCGGCTCGACGTCCAGTACATGCACGCCGCCATGGCGCAGCGCATGCAGCGCCCGAGCCCGATCACGCAGCAGCCGCATGGCCACCACTTTCCGCGCTGCATCCGCCGAGGTCTCAACTCGTTCCTCCACAACCTCGCCCAACAGTGGCGTCCGCAGCGCCGCAAACAGCACGACGTGCTGCTGCCGCAGTTGCCGCAGCGCCGCGCACAGCCGCCCGGAAGTTTCCGGATCGCTCACGTCCGAAATGACAATCAAAAACGTGCGCTTCGCGCGGCGAGCACGCAGCTCGGCCAGCATCGGCGTGAAATCCGACTCGTGCCACCGGACGCGCAGGTCGTAAAAGCACTCGACGATCGAGGGCAGCGCCGTCGAACCGGAAATCGGCGGCAGAAACCCTCGCACTTCGCGGTCATACGCCGCCGCCCCGCAGCAATCGCCGCTTTCCAGCGCCACGCGGGCCAGGTTCAGCCCGGCGTCCACCGCACAATCCAGCTTCGAACCGCGCCCCGCGTCCGAACCCATCAGCCGCCCCGCGTCCACGATGATCATCACGTCGCGATGACGCTCGACCTGGAACCGCCGCACGACAAACGACCGCTGCCGCGCGGTGGCCCGCCAGTCGATGCGCCGCGGATCATCCCCCTCGCGGTACGCGTCCAGCGACTGAAACTCCGTCCCGGCGCCCTGCTGCCGGCTGCGCTGGATCATGTCACGCAGCCGCTGCTCCGCCCCGGCGTCCTTCACCAGTTGTTCGCGCGACGCGAACGTCTCCGGCAACACCTTTACCTTCCCCGTGCAATCGATCGGCCGGCTCACATCGACGAGTTTCCAAGGCCCTTGCAGCCGGAGCCACACGGGCCCGAACTCGTGCAGCCCGCGCTCGGCAATGCGGCACACCGTCTTGCACGTCGTCTTCCCGCCGGCCGCCGCGCCAATGTGAAACACCACCAGCCGCGGCGTCGCCGAACGC
>JAICUM010000233.1 GCA_025935855.1 Pirellulales bacterium
AAGTCCCGCTCGAAAGCCGTCCGCACCGAGGCCGTTCGCACAATCGTGATGCGGCATGACCCGACGGAGATCGCGGTGCTGTCCACAGTGGCGGCGGATTCATCGGAAGAGCCGGAGATTCGAGCGGACGCGGTCGCCGGATTGGCGGGCGCTACAGAGCAAAACGCCGCGCTACTCGAAAAGCTCGCGCGCGATGAGAACAAGACCGTCGCGGCAGAGGTCGGGCGGGTCATTCGACTTTGCCGAAAACAGGCGGACGCCGCGGAGCCAAAACCGGCCGCTCAGGATTTTCCGGCGTGGAACAAACTGCTCGGCGAGGGAGGCGACGCGGCCGCGGGGCGGCGTTTGTTTTTCATGGCAGCCGGGCCGCGCTGCGCGAACTGCCACCAATTCGGCGGCAGGGGAGGGCGGGTCGGCCCGGACCTCACGCACATCGGTCGCCAGCAGTCGCGCGAGCGGATTATCGCCTCGATTCTTCAGCCCAGCCGCGAGATGGCGCCTGACTATCAGCCCTGGAAGCTGCTCACCGCCGACGGCGTCGCCCGCGTCGGCCTGCGGCTCCCGAAACCCGGCGACGACGGCAAGGAAATCTACGCGGACGCCGACGGCAAGCAGTTTGAGCTGAAAAGCGAGGACATCGAGCTCCGCGAGCCGAGCGACAAATCGATTATGCCGGACGGGCTCGAAAAAACGCTCAGCGTCGAGGATCTTTGCGATTTGCTGGCATTCTTGTCCGCGGCGCCGTGAACGTCTCGCGTGGATTGCGTTTGAGGGATTCCGAGGCGCCGCGTAAAATTAACGCTCGGGTTTGGTCAACCTACGGCGAATTGAAGACCGCGACCACCGGTCGCGGCTCTCTGAATAAAGGGTTGCATGAGCGAACTTCATCATGAGTGCGGCGTGGCGGCCGTTTACCACCTGCCCGGCGGCGAAGTCAGCCCGCTCTGCCCGCCGCAAGGGCCCGACGAGGTGTCGCGCCTCATGCCGCGGATGCTGCTGGACGTGCAGAACCGCGGCCAGCTCTCCGCGGGGATGACTTCCTACCGCCCGCATCGCCGCAATCTGCTCGATACCTACCGCCGCCTTGGCACGGTCAGCGAAGCCTTCCGCCTGAATCATCGCGGCAAGGCCGAGAGCATCATGCAGCAGTACGCAGGCCGGGCGGCCATCGGCCATGTGCGCTACGCCACGTGCGGCGAGGACGACGTCAGCTACGCGCAGCCATTCGAACGGCGCCACCTGCAAAAGCACAAGTGGTTCAGCTTCGCCTTCAACGGGCAATTAGCCAATTACGCCGCGCTGCGCGACAAGCTGCTCGCCGAGGACGACCACCACCTGACGCGTTCGACCGACACTGAAATCATCATGCACGAGATCAGCCGGGAGCTCTCCGGCGATCGGCGACCGACGCTCATCGAGGTGATGCGGAACGTCGCGACGCGCTTCGACGGCGCCTATAGCCTGGCACTTTTGAACGCCCAAGGCGACATGCTGATCGCCCGCGATCCGCTCGGCGTGAAGCCGATGTGCTATGCCATCGAAGGGCCGCTCCTGGCCGCGGCGAGCGAGAGCGTCGCGCTCTTGAACCTGGGCTTTCGGCCGGACTCGATCCAGTCGCTCGCGCCAGGCGAGGCGATTACTGTTACGGAGAACCGATTCTCGATCGACCGCTTCGCCGAAGCCGGCCGCACGGCGCACTGCTTCTTCGAATGGATTTATTTTGCGAACGTCGCCAGCACGATGGACGATCGCAGCGTGTACTTGTCCCGCAAGGCGCTGGGCGAAGAGCTGGCCCGCATGGAGACGCTTCCGAAGGGAGACGACCTGGTCGTCGTCCCCGTGCCGGATACCAGCAAGGCCGCCGCCGACGCCATGGCCTACGCCCTGGGCGTGCCGTGCGTCGAAGGCCTGATTCGTAACCGCTACGCCGGCCGCACGTTCATCGAGGGCGGCCCCGGCCGCGCCGTGAAGGCCGCGGCCAAGTACACGCCGCTCCCTGAGGTGCTGTCCGGAAAGCGCGTGCTGTTGGTCGAGGATTCGATCGTGCGATCCACGACGATGCGCGTACTGCTCGACCGCATTCGCACCGTGGGCGGAGCGCGCGAAATTCACGTGCGGATTGCCTGCCCGCCCATCATCGCGCCCTGCTTCTACGGCATCGACATGTCGCGCATTCGCGAGCTATTCGCCCCGCCGTTCGTCGAGCGCGGGCTTCCGGCCGACCAGATGTTCGCTGAAATGGCCGAAGAGCTGGGCGCCGATTCGCTGCGATACTTGCCGGTCGAGGCGATCTCGCGAGCCATCGGCAAGCCGGCCGATGAGCTCTGCCGGGCGTGCATCACGGGCGAGTACCCCACATCGTGGGGCCAGAAGCTCTATCAAGTCGCGGTCGACAACTACCAGACGCACGCCGACTCCCCGGCCGAGCGCACCTACGAAGCCGCCGCCACAACGGCGGGATAAATGGTCGCGGCGGCTTCCACCCGCCCAATGCGTTTCCTCCCCAGGCTTTCCAAGCCCTTCTTGACGTTCTTTTAACACGAGCCGGACGGCTTTTTGCCGACCTGAAGGATCAACCAGGGCTACGGACCGGATATCCAACGGGTGCGACAACCCTACCCAGCTTGCCGAACATCGGAAAAAACTGGTGAAGATGATATCTGTTTTCGAGCCGCTAGCGGTATACTAAGCCGCTGGTCCGCGGCATGGTCCGAGGCGTTTCGTCAGTTTTTCTTAGGGAGTCCCAATCATGGGCAAGAAGTTGTACGTAGGAAATCTGTCCTACGGCATGACAGACAGTGATCTCGAGCAGTTGTTCGCAGCCTACGGCACCGTGCAATCGGCGCAAGTCATCATGGACCGCGACAGCGGTCGCTCGAAGGGCTTTGGCTTTGTCGAAATGGGAAATGATCAAGAAGCCCAAGCGGCGATCGACGGCCTCAACGGCCAAGATACCCAGGGCCGGCCGCTCACCGTGAACGAAGCCCGTCCGAAGGAATCCGGCGGTGGCGGCGGCGGTGGCCGTGGCGGCTACGGCGGCGGCGGCGGCGGCGGGAAGCGTGGCGGCGGAGGCGGCTACGGCGGTGGCGGCGGCTATGGCGGCGGCGGTGGCTACGGCGGCGGTGGTGGCGGCGGACGCCGGTACTAAGACGCAGTTGTCAAAAAGCTGAACCAACGAAATCGCCCGCTGATAAATTCAGCGGGCGATTTTTTTGCGCGCATTGTTTTTTAAAGGATGGCGCAGCTGCCGTTGTGAATAAGTAATCATGGATCGCCGACCTATTGGCGGCGGCGTTCCCAGGATTTTGCCTCTGCAAGCTGCACCGGCGCTATTGATAACCAAATGCTTACTGATAATAGCCCCCGACATTTTATGCCGGGGTCGCCGAGGGGATGCACTCCTTCGGGCGAGCGATTGGCTTAGTGTTCCAGCGGCGCGTCGCCGAGGCCGAAACGATCCGCGGCTCGCCACGGCCTCGGCCAGCCGCCGATTGATCGCTGCGATTTGCGCTCGGCCGATTACGGTTGCTGTTCCGTTACCCCGGCATGAATGCCGGGGCTACTATCATGAGGCCTACGCGCGCTTGTCAGACACCGTTAGGCAAGCGACGCCGCGCGCAGCTCTCGCGGCAGTGGAAACGACACCGACTCTTCGCGCAGCGAACGCACCTCGACCTCGGCGTTAAACCGCTCGCGCAGATAATCCAGCACGTCGCCGACCACGACTTCCGGAGCACTCGCGCCGGCGGTGACCAGCACGGTCTCGACGCCGCGAAACCACTCCTGGTTAATGTCCTGCGGCCCGTCGATGAGAAACGCCGGCACGCCGCGCTCGGCGGAAAGCTCGGCCAGCCGTTGGCTGTTCGAGCTGTTCTGACTTCCCAGCACCAGCGTTAGCTGGCCCTCAGGAGCCAGCTTGGCGACCGCCTCCTGCCGGTTCTGCGTGGCGTAGCAGATGTCGTCCTTCGGCGGCGCCGCGATGTGTGGAAACCGCGCCTTCAGCCGGTCGATGATCCGATTGGCGTCGTCCACGCTAAGCGTGGTCTGCGTGAGATAAGCAAGCTTCGTCTCGTCCGCCACGTGTAGGCGATCGACGTCTTCCGGCGACTCGACGAGCAGAATCGCCTCGGGCGCTTCGCCCATCGTGCCGATCACCTCGTCGTGCCCTTCGTGTCCGATGAGCAGAATCGTGTAGCCGAGATTGGCGTACTTGATGGCTTCCAGGTGAACCTTGGTCACCAGCGGGCAGGTGGCGTCGATGGCTCGCAGCTTCCGCTCACGAGCAATGCGGCGAATTTCCGGCGAGACGCCGTGAGCCGAAAAGAGGAGCGTGGCGCCGTTCGGCACTTCGGTCAGGTCATCAACAAACGTGACCCCCTGCGCGCGAAAATGATCGACCACGTACTTGTTGTGGACGATCTCGTGGTAGACGTAAATCGGCCCCGGCAGGCTCTTGAGCGCGAGCTCCAGGGCCTCAATCGCCATGTTGACGCCGGCGCAAAACCCCCGCGGACTAGCCAGAAGGACCTTCATGCCCGCATGATACTCAGGCCGAGTTTGGACGGACAGTTCATCATATAGCCCCCGGTTACTGCCCGGGGGCTATATTGCTTACCGCGGCCGGCGATTCGCCCCGCGGGCGTGGCCGAAACTTACTCGCGGATGCTGCCGCGGCTGGAGGAATCGCTCCTCAAAATCGCGGAGCTGGATGAGCATTTCGATCGTGAAACGGGCAAGCGCCTGGCCGTCGATGGCCACCTGCGGCAAGCCAAAATCACTCTTCGCGGGAAGTGGAATTTGCTCGGACATCTGTCGGCCCCCTCTCTCCGTTTATTCGAAAGCCGTGGTCGGTGCTTGGTAGTTAAAGCGCACCGGCGCAGGCGTTGCTACCTGTACGGCAGACACTGCGGGCAAGTTCATGGTTCGCCGCGGACTCTGGCGGCCAAGCCCAATTGAAAGCCACCGGCTCCGCCGGTGGACGGCGCCAGCGAACGCTTCGCGTCAAAGGAGTCCACTCGCAAAGTGGGTGGCTTCTAGACCACAGGCGGGGCGGCCATGGACCGCAGCGTTCGCCGGTGCGTAGAAACGATCGCGCTACGACTTTTTCGCGACCTTATCCGCCTTTGATTTCTTCTCGGACTTCGACTTCTTGTCGCCGCCGTCCTTCGGCTTGTCGGTCTTTTTGGAGTCCTTCTTAGCCTTCGCCTTCTCCGACCTTACGGCGGCCTTCTCGGCTTTTTTAACCAACGCCTGCCGCTTCGCCGGCGCGAAGGCCGGGCGGGCGCCCGCCGGGGCCAGGCCGACCCGTTCAAGCCGGGCCATGACTTCGGCGGCTTGGGTCAATTCGGCGTCGTCCAGATAGCCGTTGGAATCCAGGTCGGCGCGGTCGAAGTTTTGGGCCAGGCGCGGCGGAGCTTCGCGAACGGTGAGCTTGCCGTCGCCGTCCTGGTCAAAGCGGGAGAGCAGCGCCCGCTTCATCCGGCGAACCGCATCCGGCTCGGCTTTCGCCGACTGGAATTGGGCCGCACGGCGGGAAAGCTCCAGGAACTCCTTTTTGGTGAGCTTCTTGTCGCCGTTTGTGTCGCCGCGCTGGAACATCTCGGCGAATCGATCGCCGAACATCGGCGGGGCTTCCTCCATGGTCAGCTCGTTGTCGCCGTTGGCGTCGAGCCGTTTGAAGAGCTGCTCAGCCTGTTTCGGATCGGCCATCATCTCCGCGGGACGGCCGTAGGCGTCCATGCGGTCCACCGAGGCGCGGTCCTCGGCGGGAAGTTTTTTCAGTTCCGCCTCGACGTTCAGGTTTCGGCGGGTCGCCGCTACTTGGGCGAGGATGCCCAGCCGCGGAGCGCCCTGGGCCAACTCGCGTTGGTCAAGCTTGCCGTCCTCGTTGCCGTCGGCTTTGAGCATCTGCTCGAACAGTGGCTTGTAGTCGGCAGGGATCTCCTTGGAATCAAGCTGCCGGTCGTGATTCGTGTCCATCTTCGCGAGGAACACGGTCAGAGCGTCGGCGCCGGGGATGCGGCTGCCGACCTTTTGGACCAGGTTCTTCTCAGCCCGCTTCGGCTCCAAGGCGGCGGCGAATTCCGTGGCGGAGAGGCGGCCGTCGCCGTCATCATCGCCGGTGCGCAGGAGCCGCTTAACCAGCGGACGCTGCTCGGCCGTGACCTCGTCGGCAGCCAGCTTTCCGTCGTGGTTGGCGTCCAAATCCCGGAACAGCCGCTGGGAGTCTGATTCATCCCCCTGAGCGACGCCGAAGTTGAAAAAAGCTAGGCTTGCCAGGGCGAGCAGGCAGGTCGTTCGCACGGGACGGGCTCCTGAAGCGGGCATGAAGGCGATCGGGCGGCCGATGCCGATACTCTATCATACCCGGCTAAACCGCCGAAGTTTCGAGTCTGACGGGGTCGAGAGTCTTTTGCGACTGGCGGCTGTCAGTATCGGGCCAACCTTCCCAGACGCAAAAGACTCCCGGCCCCTTTCCGCCGCCGCGCGAACATTGTCGCCAAAGCGCAGGTCACTTATAGTTCAAGGTTTACATCGTTTGAGCCTCGGCTCGCTTATGTAGGGGACGAATCGGCCGTGTTTGAGACGATTGCCATCGTGGGCGCCACCGGAGCGGTGGGCCGGATCATTCGCCAGTTGCTCGAGGAGCGGGACTTCCCGTACCGGAAGATCAAGTTCCTCGCCTCCAAGCGGTCGGCCGGCACGACGCTCTCGTTCAAGGGCGAAAAGTTCCCGGTCGAAGAGCTGCGGCCCGAGGCGTTCGAAGACATCGACTTGGCGATCGGCAGCACGCCGGACGAGGTGGCCAAGGACTTTTGCCCGTGGGCGGTCGAGCGCGACTGCGTGGTCGTCGATGAGAGCGGCTACTGGCGGATGGACCCGAACGTGCCGCTGGTGATTCCCGAGGTGAATCCTGAAGCGATCGAAGAGCATCAGGGCATCATCAGTAGTCCGAACTGTTCCACCACGCAAATGGTGGTGGCGATGAAGCCGCTGCACGACGCCGGCCGCATCCGCCGCGTGGTGGTGAGCACCTATCAAGCCACGAGCGGCGCCGGTGTGAAGGGGCAGGAGGATCTCAAGGCCGGAACGAAGGCCTTCCTCAGCGGCGACCAGTACAAGTATCAAGCGTTCAAGCACTCGATTGCATTCAATCTCATCCCGCAGATCGGCTCGCCAAAGCATGAAGGCTACACGAGCGAAGAGATGAAGATGGTGCGCGAGACGCACAAAATCTTCGGCGACGACACTATCAAGGTCTGCCCGACGTGCATTCGCGTGCCGGTGGACAACTGCCACAGCGAAAGCATTCTGATCGAGACCCAGCGGAAGATTACCGCCAAGGAAGCGCGCGAGCTGTTCGCGGCGGCGCCGGGCATCAAGGTGATCGACGACCTGGAAGCCGGCGCTTACCCGATGCCCGCGCAGTGCGACGGCGACGACGCGGTGTTCGTCGGCCGCATCCGCGAAGACCTGTCCAGCGAGAACGGCCTGGCGTTTTGGTGCGTGAGCGACAACCTGCGCAAAGGCGCCGCGACGAACGCGGTGCAGATCGCTGAGCTATTGGT
>JAICUM010000489.1 GCA_025935855.1 Pirellulales bacterium
AAAGGTTGGTGAGCGGCGCCGGGCACGACGCGGGAGTGATGGCTGCGGTGGCGCCGGCGGCGATGTTATTCTTGCGCTGCGCTGGCGGCGTGAGTCATCATCCGGACGAATCGGTGGCCGAGGGTGACGTTCGCGTGGGGCTGTCGGTGCTGTTGAAGTTCATCGAGGAGTTGGCAGATTCCGAATCGCCGTAATTAGTATGGAATGGGATTAACCGCGTATTACGCGGATAACACGGATAAAAGGCGGGTGCATTGCGTTTCTTCCTCATCCGCGAAATCCGTGTAATCGGCGGTCCTCTTCATCACAACCACTGAAAGTTTCACTTGTGAATCCCTTTGGCCATACTCGCAGTTGCGTGAAGATTGATCACGCGCTTATCACGCCGGATACGCATGTGTGGGGCGCCCTGCCCGGCTGGAAGAACTCGACGGCGGCGATTCATATCTCGCCGCACTTGGGGGCGCGGTTCATACAGGCGACGATCGCGATGGAGGCGGAAGGGGCGAGCGGGCCGCCGGCGCCTGGGGTCGAGCGCGTGGCCTATGTGCTTGACGGCCGGTTGCAGTTGACCATTGCCGACGGCTCGCCGGAGCTGCTCGAGGCGGGGATGTTCGCGTACTTGCCGCCGGATCGTCCTCATCACCTGAGTGCGACGGCGCCAAGCCGGCTCGTGTTGTTTGAGAAGCCGTATGAGCGCGTCGCGGGGATCGAGCCGCCGGAGCCGCTGATCGGCGACGCGAGTGATGTGCCGGGCGAACCGTTCATGGGGGATGACGCCGCGCGGCTGAAGGTGCTGCTGCCGTCGGACGCAACGTTCGACATGGCGGTGAATCTTTTCACGTATCAGCCGGGGGCGACGCTGCCGCAGGTGGAGATTCACATCATGGAGCACGGGCTGGTGATGCTGGAAGGCGCCGGCGTATATCGCTTGGGCGACTCGTGGTATCCGGTGCAAGCCGGCGACGTGATTTGGATGGCGTCGTATTGCCCGCAGTGGTTCGTGGCGATGGGCAAGACGCCGGCGGTTTACTTGTATTACAAGGATGTGAACCGCGATGCGCTTTCGTAGCGGCGGTTTTTAACCGCCGTGTTGGTTTTTAGAAGAGATTTGCGCGGCGGTTGAAAACCGCCGATACTCATTCGTAGCGCATGAGAATGTCGCCGGGGTCGATGCCGGCGATTGCTTTGAAGCCGCCGTCGGCGATGGCAGCGCCCAGCTCCGTGACTTGGCGGAAGTACTGGTTCGTCGGACGATGGCCAGTGTATTGCCGCGTCAGGTCCTGGCAGAACAGATCGGCGGCGTCGCGGATCATTTCTCCCTGCTGGCGGGCGCCGTAGAGCGACGTGCAGAGGATCGTGATCAGATTCTGGCAGCGCAGCGATAGCTCGGCCATGCGGCACTGGCGGTCGGCCAGCGTGAGCTGGAACTTGCTCATCGTGCCGGAGATTTCCAGGGCCATGCCTTGCAGCTCGTGGCAGGCGAATTCGGCGTGGCGGCGCAGCGCGGCGGGCATGTCGGGTAGTTGCGGTTTGGCGGTGCGCGCTAAGCGGCGGGCCGCGTACCACTTGAGGTAGGGCATCGCGACTTTGCGGAGGGCCCACGCGTGCAGCGGGTTCAGAGGGTTGGGCTTCTTGATTCCCGCGGCGGCGAGGGCTTTGCCGATCGGCTCGAAGAACGTCTTGCCGTGTTCCTTCACGAGTGACTTGAAGAAGCCCATGGCGAGCATTTCGCCCTCGCCTTCGTAGATGCACGGGGCGAGGTACTCGTGGACGTTGTCGCCGAAGTTGTGGCCGTGGAGGAACGCGCGGCCGCCGTGCGTCTTCATGAACAGCTCGATCGCGGCGTGCTTCTGGGCTTCGCTGCCGAAGATCTTGGCGACGATGCATTCCATTTCGCCGCGATAGCCTTGGTCGATGAGTTGCGAGCACCAGGCGACCAGGGCGTCGCAGGCCGTGATGAGACCGGCGAGCTCGCCCATGCGACGGCGGACCAGCTCACGGCGGGCGATCGGCTGGCCGTAGGTCACGCGATAGTTGGCCCAGGGGATCATGCTGGCGAGCATGATGCGCATCGTGCCGGCGGCGTTGGCGCACAGCGCGACGCGGCCGAGGTTCAGGCCGTGGTAGGCGATGGTGAGGCCGTCGCCGCGGCGCGGCTGCAAGAGGTTCTCAGCCGGCACGGCGAAGTCGCGAAAGATAATGCCGCGGTTGTAAGTGTGCTTGAGGGCCCAGAGGCCATATTTGCGGAGCTGGAAGTGCTCGTTCTCTTCCTTTGGCAGCTCAGCGATGAGCACCGCGGGCTTGTCGTCGATCAGGCAGACCAGGCCGATGGTGCGACCGGGGACGACATTCGTGATGAACAGCTTCTCGCCGTTGACGAGGTAGTTGTCGCCGGAGCGGACGGCCGTGGTGCGCAGCGCGGTCAGATCGCTGCCGGCGCCGGGTTCCGTGAGCGCGAACGCGCTGAGCCGCTCGCCGGACGCGAGGCCGGGCAGGAAGCGGCGTTTTTGTTCTTCGTTGCCGAAGGTTCGCACGGGATCGACGGCGCCGATGCAGCCGTGGACTGACGCGAGGCCGGCGACGGTGGGATCGACGGTCGCCATGCGGGTGAGGAAGGGCGCGAACGAGGCGAAGGGGGCGCCCGAGCCGCCGTACTCGGAATCAACCAAGAGGCCCCAGTAGCCGGCATCGCCAAGCTGGCGGAGCACCGTGTCGTCGATCTTGCCGTCGGCGTTCAGCAGCGTGCCGGCGTCGCGATGGCGGCGGACGACTTCAATCGACGCATCCATGACCCGTTGAACAGCCGGCGGCGTTACGACCGGCTGGCTTTGGAACAGCTCGACCGGCACGCCGCGGTCCCACACGGCGCGGTGGGCGGGGCTGTTGGCCGTTTGGTACTGCGGCGCGAAGAGGCGTTCGACCTGATCGTCGGCGGCGTCGATGGCGCCGGTGCGGCGGGCTTCGTCCTCGCTCTTGCCGCCGAGCTTGAGGGCGGTTTCGGCAAAGGAGGGACTTTCATCGTCGTGTTGACTAGTTTTCGTTCGGGGCTTCAAATCGGCTGACATTGCGACTCCTTCACGGGCCCGAGGCGCCATTGCCTCTTCGTTACTATCATTCTACCGCGCGGTCAGAGTTCCGCCTGCCGGGAAACGTCGGCCTCTGGATATAATCCCTCAGCGTCCGCTGGTTATATTCGCGACTTTACGCCGTCACCTCAGCGAAACATTTGCCACCATGCATGACCCACGTATAGATAAGCTCGCCAGTCTGCTTCTCGATCACAGCTGCCGTGTCAAAAAGGGCGAACGTGTGCTGATTGAAGCATTTGATCTACCGGAGGTGGATCTAGTTTGCGCGCTGGTGGAAGGCGCCGCCGCGCGGGGGGCCGTGCCGTTGGTTTCGACGAAGAACAATCGTGTGCTGCGGTCGCTGTACCAGACGGCGACCGCGGCGAGCATGGACGCGGCCGCGGAGTTCGAGAAGGCGCGGATGGAGTCGGTGCAGGCGTACATCGGCATCCGCGGCGCCTTCAACAGCAGCCAGCACGCTGATGTGCCGCAGGAGAAGATGGACCTGTATCAGCAGCATTGGTGGCACACGGTACACAGCGAGGTCCGCGTACCGAAGACGAAGTGGGTGGTGCTGCGGTATCCGACGGAGTCGTTCGCCCAAGCGGCCGGCATGAGCACGCCGGCGTTCGAGGATTTTTACTTCGACGTGTGCACGGCGGACTACGCGGCGATGAAGGAGGCGCAGGAGCCGCTGGCGGCGCGGATGCGGGCGGCCGACAAGGTGCGGATCGTCTCGCCGGGGACGGAGCTGGAATTCTCGATCAAGAACATTCCGGTG
>JAICUM010000465.1 GCA_025935855.1 Pirellulales bacterium
AAGCAGCTTGGGAAGAACATTACCGGCATCTCGCCGGAAGCCCTGGACCTCATGGAACGGTACAGTTGGCCGGGCAATATCCGCGAGCTGCAAGCGGCCGTGCGGCGGGCGATGCTGATGGCCACCGGTCCGACCATCGTTCCGGAGCTGCTGCCGAAGGAAATCGTGGACAACGCGCCGCAGTTTTCTGGCCGGCGCACCAGCAGCGACAACGGCGAGGCCGTCAATCTGGCTGGATTTGTGGACGAACGCTTGGCGTCAGACTCGGATAATCTTTACCAGGAATCGCTCCACATGCTGGAGCGATACCTGCTCACGCGGGTGCTGAAGGACACGCAGGGCAACCAGTCGAAAGCCGCCCGGCGGCTAGGCATCACCCGCGGCAGTTTGCGCAACAAGATGCGCGATCTGGGGATTCAAGTCGGGCAGGTCGTCGAGCCGGCCGAGTAAGTTCGCGGTTCACGCGTATTCTCAGCGGCCTTACCACGGCTTGAGCTTCCAGCCCAGGATGAAGCCGATGCCGAACGCCCAGAGGGCGACGACCTCGGGCCGCGCGCGGGAATACTCTCGCAAAAAATCGGAAGCTTCGCCGACAACGTCTTGTGTTGATTCTTGCGAGCGGCCACCGCTCCGCCGTTGCGGCGTGAATCCGCTGGCTGCTTCAATTTGGCTCATGGGCTGGTTCCCGCTGGGCATGGTTCGTCTCCTTGTTCGTTAGCGCTTTGTATAGCTTGCCAAGGTCGGCCGCGACAGCACTTCCTTGAGCCAACGCACATTGTGCCGCAGCTCGGCTTTAAAGCGGCGCAGCATGCCCTTGTGATTCTTCAGCATTGCGTAGCCGATTCCCGCGACGATCAGCGCCAACACCAAGCCGCACACGCCCGCGATAAGCATGCTCGCTGCGAGCGACAGGCTCGTGGCCTCGCTAAGAAAGTAGCCCAGCGCCATGAGAAGCACCGGCAGGCTAGCCAGCGCCAGTACCAGGCCGACAGTCAGCGCGATCATGGACTTGACGAAGCTCGCCGTCCATTCCTTCAGGTCAACTTGCAGCAGTTCGGCCTGCAGCTCCATGAGCGTCAAGACATCGCTTCCCAGGCGGCTGACGCTGTGCCCGAGCACGCGCTCTTGCGTGAAGTCGCCCGCCTTTGTGTGTCCATTTCCCTCAATCATCGCTTCACCAGCTTTCCAAGAACGATTCCCAGGGCGAACATGACGCCCAGGCTTATCAGCGGCCGTTGGCCGACGCATTCGGCGGCCGATTCCAGCAGGCGCGCGGCATAGCCTTGTGCCTCTGGCTCCTGAAGGCCGGAGATCCTCGAATGTGAGTTTCCAGCCGTCGAGGACGCGGCTGAGAAATTCTTCGGCAGTCGATTGATCATCGGTCGAAAGCCCTCAGCGCGGGACGTGAAACTGGTCGGACGTATCTTCATCGCCGGGCGAAAACACTCCACTGTTTAGGGCCGCGAATCGATTCTGCGCCATCGTGACCGCGGTTCGGGTCAGCACGGGAACGGCCATGCCTATCAGAGCGCGCACCAATCCGCCTGTCGAATGCTGCGGCGGCTGAACGGGAACATTGTATTTCTTGAGCAGTTCAGCCAGCTGCCGGGCCTCGCCGCTTGGAAGATGTCGTTTCCGCGGCACGAGCAAGTAACCGGCCCCGAGCGCCAGGCCCGACAACAACCACGGATGATGCCGCACGTGATAGCGCCAATCGGTGAGCGTCCGCGCGCTTTGAACGATGCCTTTCACGTCGTCGCTCACAACGCGACGGACGCTCTGCATGCGTTTGACGATATCGTCAGCCGAATCGCTCATGGGTTCCTCAAGTAATGTCCGCTATTCCGCGTGTTCCCTTCCTGCGGCGCCCGCCCTTCCTTAACGGGATCGCAGCACCAGCCCGATAATCACGCCCGTGATCAGGCCGGCGCCGAAGCCCACGGCCAATGATTCCACGGGACGCTCTTGAATCATCCGCTCTGTCTGGGCGTAACCCCCGCGGACCATGTCGGCAGCGCGAGCCCGCGCGTCGTCCACGCTCCCCGCTGCCGAAGAGGCATAGCCGCGCATCGAGTCGGCGGCCGACGAGGCGTAGCCGCGCACCGCCTCAGCCACTCGGCCGACGCCGCCAGAGCCGTTGGACGTCAGGTCGCTGAGAAACTGCTCCACGCGCTCCCGGGCTTCACCGGTTTTTCGTTGAATCAACCCGACCAACTGATCGACGTTGCCGCGCGCTTGCTGCAAGTCATCCTGCGTGAGCTGTCCCCACCGCTCGTGAAGCTTGCCTTTGATCTCGTTCCAATTCCCTTCGAGCGTTTGTTGGTTGACGGCCATGACTGGAGTTCCTTTGTCCTTTAATCCTTTGACGGGGTAAAAACCGAATGCCCCGGGGCATTTTGACGGAGGTTGTCCAACAGCGTTTGCAATAGCCATGCCATTTCGAGCGTGAGGCCCAAGATCGCGGCTTGCCATCTATTTCCGAGGCGACGCCTGACCCACTGGCGCGAGGCGGCGTTCTCGTCTAATTACGTGGAAAAAACAGGTAAAAATTGCCCGTCGCGCTGCCATCATGGTTGCCCGGCGACCCTCCGTTGCGCTCGCACTATGCCAGCCGACCCGAAGAAGGTCCGGAAACCCGCGTGCTCCGGCCACCGTCCGGGTCAGAATGCTTGGCACGTAGTGTGCAGGTCCGCAGCGAACGAGGGGAGTGCGCCTTTGAGGTTTAATCGCGGCAGGCTGGTTTGCCTTGTCGCCCATGTAACCCAAATCTCAATCAGCCACGGAAGTCGCCGACGGGCGCGAATTTGAAAGCCGGTCGATCCTCGCTCTGGTGTCCGCGTGGATCGAGGCTTTCAAAAATCCGCCCGTCGGCTTTTTTTACCACGCACCTTTAAGGAATAGTCGGAAGAGGATCATGGCATCGTCCGCAGCGCTTTCCAGGACGGAAAAGGATCGAGTCGAGCCCCGAGAGGAAAGTGGCCGGCGGTCGCGACACAGTGGAGGCTTTGAACGCCCGCCGTCCCGGGACTTTCGGCTTCAGGAACTTAAGGCCCGCGTCGTCGCCGCCTTGTTGCAATCAGGTTACGCGGCATTAGACTTTATCGGGTGCGACGTCGAAGCGAACCGCGTCATTCTCTACGGCACGGTTCCGAGCTACCACATGAAGCAGTTGGCCCAGGTGTTCGTCCAGCGGGTTGACGGCGTGGGCCGCGTGGAGAATCGGCTCGCCGTCGAGCGCAGGCGTCCCGCCTAGGTCGTGAATGGCTCGTCCGCGTACCTTTCAATCGCCGTTGCTGACGCTCGCGGCGCTCGTGCTGGTTGTGGCCGCGCTCCACCTGGCCAAGGAAATCTTGGTGCCAGTGGCGCTGGCCGTGTTTTTCAGCTTTCTACTGACGCCGTTGGCCAATCGGCTGGAACGGTGGAAGTTCCCGCGCGTCATCTCAGTTATTTCCGTGGTCGCCGTCACGTTCGTCGTGGTGGGCGTCCTCGGTTGGATTGTGACGAGCCAACTAGTGGACCTCGGCACGAATCTGCCGCAGTGGCGAGACTCGCTGGTGGCCAAGGTCAAATCGGTCAAGCCTTCCTCGAGCACGTTCGAAGACATCAACAAGACGATTAACGAAGTCAATAAGGCGATTGCCGAACCGGACAAATCGGATAGCGGCGTGCGAGCGAAAAAGTCCAAAAGCAAGGCCCCTCCAAAAGCAGCGGAGAGCAGCCCCGTCGCCGAACCCAACGCCGCCCAACCCAACGCCGCCGAACACAAGCCTGCCCCTCAACCGCGCACCGGCGACTGGCCCTCTACTTCGCAGCGACTGTTGGACTGGGCGCGTGGAATTAGTGGGCAGAGTGGCGAAGGCGGCCCCCCGGCGCCGGTCGATGTTCGCATCATCGGCACCCCGGTTTCGCCGCTGCGACAAATGATGGATTGGTTCGGCCCGCTCATGTCGCCGCTGGCCACCGGCAGCATCGCGCTCATTCTTGTGATCTTTATCCTCCTGAACCGCGAGGACCAGCGCAATCGGCTGCTCCGGCTATTCGGCTCATCCCACCTGCACGCAACCACCGAGGCCCTCACCGATGTGACGCTCCGCGTGAGCAAATACCTGCGGATGCAGTTTTTAATCAACGCTTCT
>JAICUM010000215.1 GCA_025935855.1 Pirellulales bacterium
CTCAACTGCGGATTCAAATCGACGCTGCCGGCGACCTGAGCCGACAGTCCGCCGAAAACCTCCTGCCCCGGCGCGTTCGACGAAAACAGCACGCCAAGGTCCGAGTACGAGTTGAGCGATTGGTTGTCGCCCACGTACTTAATGTTCGCGCCGTCGTGGGTATAAGGCTGCACGTTCGTTTGCGAGCCGGCGAACAGATACCGCCCGCGGAACTGCGTGTTCGCCGTCGCCAGAAGCTGCTCGATCGCCCGCGACACCTCCGTCGAGGCCGCCTTCCGCTCCGCATCGGTGCTCGTCGTTCCGGCGACGCCAAGCGCCGTGCCGCGGATGTCGCCCAGTAGCGACGCCACGTTGTTCAGCGCCACGTCGGTGCTCTTGAGAAACGTCTGGCCGGTATCGACGTTCGACTTGAGCTGCGTCTTCCGTTCCAAGAGCCGCTGCAGCGTCATCGCCCGCCGGGCCGCCGGCGCGTCGTCGCTCGGCACGGTGATCCGCTTGCCCGTGCTCACCTCATTCTGCAAGCGAAACAAATCGAGCTGATCGCCCTGCAACTGTGCCAACAGCCGATCGCGCACCAGCGAATTGCTAATCCGGCTCGTCGGCAGTGGAATAATGCCCGCCATGGCGTCTTAAACGTGCTTTTGGGAATCTAGGTGTGCCATGCCCACGTCCGCGTGGGCATGAGATGTACGGTTTCCATGCCCACGTCGGCGGACCTCCGTGAGCATGGCACGCGTTCCGATGATCCGCGTCACTACAGCTTCACCAACACATCCAGCAGCTCAGCCAGCGTCGAAATATATTTCGCCGACGCCTGATACGTCCGCTGCAGCATGATCATGTCGATCGCTTCTTCATCCAGGTTCACGCCGCTCACCGACTGGGCCTGCGCCTGCAGCGTCTGTTCAAACACGTGAAAGCCGTCCGCGACTGATTTCGCCACTGTCGCTCCCTGCGACGTGTCGTTCACCATCTGGTCGTACACGCCGGTGATCGAATTGCCGTCCAGGCTGGACAAGCCCTGGTCGTGCAGCGCCACCAGCTTCTGTGCGTTGGTTACGTCCACGCCGATCGCCTCGGCGCCGCCGGCCGCGAATTTCGATCCGTCGGCCGCCACGACGCTGTTGATCGCGATGTCGCCCGCCTTCGAGCCGGTAAAAAACGTGTTCAGCCCAACCGCCGCCAGAAACCCGCTGCTGTCCTGCCCGAACGCGATTCGCGATTCAGCGCTGTCGGCTGAAATCTTCAGCCGATTGTCCGCCGTCACTTCCGCCGAGACGCCGTCGATCGCGTTGATCTGCGCCGCCACCGTCGCCAGCGACGAATCGTCCTGCAACCCGTCGAGGTCCACCTTAATCGCGTGCGTCTCGGTCAGCTTCGTGGTCGTGTTGTACACCAGCAGGTTGAACTGTCCGTTCACCGGCGTGAACGCCAGCCCCGCCGAATCCAGGGCCGCCCCCGGCGCGCTCACCTTCTCGGTGCTCGTGATGCTCTGGTATCCCGAGGCGCCCTGCCCTTGCGAATACACCTTGTTGAATTCAAAAGCCAGCGTCCCCGCGAACTTGTCGAGCTTGTCGATGAACCCGCCGACGATGTTGTCTCGCGCGTCGTACACGCCTTGCAGCTCGCCTGAATGGACGATCACCGGGCTGTCGTTGTCGGCATAGACCAGGTTCACCACCTGTCGGCCGTTTGGGCTTGAAACGTCCGTCTTCACCTCCCGGCGCGTCCCCTCGAACACCAACAGGTCGCCGTTGAGCGTCACATTCACCGCGCCGACCGGGTTCTCCGAAGTCTTAACGTCCGCGATCTCGGCCAGCCGTTTGAGCGCCTCATTCCGCTGGCTGCGCAGCCCGCCTGCCTGGTTCGCGGTCGGGTTCCCGCCCTCAATTTCCGTGATCTGCAGATTCAGCTTGCGAATCTGCTCGGTCAGTGTGTTGACCTCGTTCGACAGGTTCGTCACCTGCGTGCCGAAATCGTTGTAAACCGACTTCACGCGGCCATCGAGCGTGTTGATCGTTTGCGCCAGCGTCTTGCCCGACTGTACCGCGAGATTCCGGATGGACATCTCCTCCGGCTGATTGGAAATCTCGTCAATGCTGTTGAAAAAGTTCGTGAGCGAGGTGCTCACATCCGTGTCCGAAAGCTCGCCGAGGATCGATTCCAGGTCGCCGTACACCTTCTGCTGCACGTCGGCGCTTGACCGGTCGCTTCCCACGTCGCGCAGCCGCTCTTCAGTGAACTTGTCCACGTTCTGCACGATGCCGGCGATATCGACGCCCAAGCCGAGCGTCAGATTCCCCAGCCGCTGGACCGGGGCCGGCGTGTAGACCGCGCTTTCGCGGATGTAGCCCGGCGTGTTGGAGTTGGCAATATTATTGCCAACCACGTGCAGGCCGATTTGCATCGCCTGCAGCGTATTGCCGGCCATCTGAATGGAGCCGAACAGCGACATCGCGATCGCTTCCCCCAAACGCGATCAGCCGCGCGCCGACAAGAAAAAGCTTCCGTTGCAGCGCAGCTAGAAAAGCATCCGCCGACGCGCGGCTTAGCGAGCGCGCAATGAAATCAGCCGGCTTTCCTAAACCGCCTGATCCATCAGCGACCCGCTCCGCTCAAGCGCGCGGCCATTTCCATATGTCGGCTGAGTTCGGCCGCCCGTCGCAATAATCTCTAGAATTTGGGAGAGATGTAGCACCGTCCGCTGCACGGCCACCCACTGGGTGAGGCATTCATGGCGGATGAGCCGCGCCCGATTCCGAGCCTCCTCGACCGGCCCGCGCAGCTCATTTCCCGCTCTTTTCGGCAGAACATTTGAGAGTTCCGCCAGTGAGGCCGCCGGCATTCCCGCGCGATCCGCTTCGGCCAGCAATTGCTGTCGCCGCTCTTGGCATGCTTGCAGTTCCGCCGCAAGCTCGCCCTCTTTCGCCGCCAGCATTGCCAGCCCTTGATGATCGCGCTGGACAATTAGCTCCCGCTTCTTCGACAGAAGCGACAGCAGTTCCCGCTGCGCCGCCGACAACCGCGAGAGCAGCCCAGCGAGTTCCGATTCCCAGTTGATGTCTTCAGTGGTATTCATCGCCGTGTCGCCGCTGCGTGCTAAGAACCGCATCCCATCGTGTTAGCCGGCGCCGTCTCGGCGCCGAGACGGCGCCGGCTAACACGAATCCCGCTTACCGCCGCCGCAAGGCACTAAGATCCGTCATGCCCGCCGCCGATTTCTTCTTCGCTTCATCCAGCAGCGCCGCCTGCTTCGGAAACTGCTGCCGGAACATCGGATCGGCAAACTTCTCCGCGCTCGCCTTCGTCATATGATCGGCCAACTGCTCGTTCAATTGCCCGCGAAAGATTTCTTCAGTTTGCCCACCGTAAAGGTACGCCGGCTTCCCCACCGTCTGCTGCATCGACTTGAGCATCTGTCCGAAGAACGTCTTGCCGACAAAGTCGCCGTACGCCTTCTTCAGATCGCGAGCCCCGGCCACCTGCTCGTCATTCGACGAAGCCGAAGACCGCAGCGGCCGCACGTGATTCAGATTCGCCGTGTTGATTTGCATGTCTACTCCACAATCAACCGCCCGTGCAGCTTCCCGCTGCGGGCAATCTGCTTGATGATCTCAATCCGATCCTTCGCCGGCACCTTGATCGAATTCAGCGCCGTGACCAGCGAATTAAGCTTCGCCGAGTCCGCCTGGTCTGTATCAATCGCGGTGAACCCCGCCGCCTGACCCGCTTCGACCACCACGTCTTTGTGCGAGATCACCACGTCGCCGATGGTCACGTCGCCGCTGATGATGATGTTCCCCGTCCGCTCGTTGATGATCACCCGCGCTTCGGGGTCAGGCGAATAGATCTCTGTGTCGTTCAGAATCGCCGCTACGAATTCCACCGGGTTCGTCTCATACTCTTGCGGCACGCGCACCACGATGTTCGACGCGTTCTTCGCATAGACGAAGCCTTCTTCCTCTCGCGAATACTGCTTCTGGATTGAGCCGACAACCTCCGTCGCCGTCTGAAAGTCCGCATGGTTCTCGTCCAAGACGAACGTCACCTTGCCGTCCTGCACGAAGTTCGTGAACACGTCCTCTTCCATCTGGCACCCGCCCGAAACCACGCCGCTCATCGGCGCGGCGATGTCCTCCAAATGCACCGGCCCTTCGCACAAAGCGTAAATCCTCGGATCCCGCCGATTTGGACCGCGCAGCGCCGCGAACGTCAGCCGGCCGCCGACCAGGCTCTTGCCGCTCAACCCGCTCACCCGGCAGTCGAGCTTGTCGCCGCGCCGCGCTCCAGTCGCCGGCACGCGAGCGCTCACCACCACGAACGACGCGTTCTTGATCTTCTCCAGTTCCTTCAAGCTGTTCGGCTGCCCGGCCGGAAGCTCGGTAATCGGCGCCCCCAGCGTCTCCATCGCGCTGGCCAGCGCCCGCATCGTTGCCGGGTCGTTCGCCTCGCCCGTCCCCGACAGGCCGACGACAAGCCCCACGCCATACAGCGTGTTCTCTTCCTGCCCCTTCACCCGGCAAATATTCCGCAACACCGTCCGAGCCTCGCACGTCTCACTTAACGTGAACACGCAAACCACCACAAGAACGGCGTAATTAATCTTAAGGCTCTTCATAACCATTTACTCACCTACTCACCTACTCACCTACTCACCCACCAACCACTGTCCCCTGTCCCCTGGCGACTGGCCCCTAAAATGGCTTATACGTATCCAACCACCGATTGAACCATCCGCGGGCGTACCCATCGTGTACCTGCCCCTGCTCTTCCTTGTGAACTTCGAGGTGCGCCATCGCCTTGCTGCTCACCGTGCGGTCCGGCATGATCGACTCGCGCCGCACCTCGCCCGACACGAACAGCTTCCAGGACTCTTCGTTGTTGTGAATCCACTGGTTGCCTTCGACGTATAGATTGCCGTTCGGCCGGATGTCGATAATCTCGGCGCCGATCTCCAGCGTCATCGTGTCTTTGGTGTCGAGGTTCGACTGCGTCCGGTACTGGTAGTTGTACGTGCCGGCGATACGTGGATCGCCCTGCGTCTGCGGCGCGTTCTTGATGCTCTTGCCATCCCACTTGAGCCAGCTCGTCAGCACCCCGTTGAGCGTATCGGTCTTTCGCGCCTGCGAATTGCCTTCGCTCAGCACACGCGACTTGTAGTCGACGATGATCGTGATGATGTCGTGCTTCTGCAGCTCGCGCGGCCGGGCGCCTGGCGGCAGCTCCCGGAAAATGAACGACCCCGATTGCAGCGTCAGCGGCTGCTTCGGCTGTTGCTGATCCGGCGTCTGCGGTCCGTTCAACAGCAGGCTGCTATCCTGCGCCGAAGCCGTTCCCGCCAGGCATGTGGCAACCAGCACGGTGCTTGCGATTTTCAATTTCATGGTGCTTCGATTCCCCGCTCGATTACTTCGCCAATGCCGCCGGAGCCGCCGCCATCTCCGTCGCCCGCGGCTCGGCGGCGAACACTTCCAGCTCTCGCACGCCGGACACGCGGGCCGCATACCGCTCCTTCCGGTCGATGACCTCGACCGTCACCAGGTCGCCGACGCCGCCATCCTGCTGCGCAATCGCAAACGTGCTCACCACGATCCCCGCCGCTCTCGCCCGCACGCTCACCCGCTCACCGCGGCGAACCACGATCGGCGACCGCACATAGCTGCCCAGCACGAGCGTTCCTTCCGGAACGCGTTGTGTCGCTTCCTTGCCAATCACCGCGTCCGGCGACGTGACGGCCGAGCTCGGCAGCGAACCGCCAAACGGCCGCAGTTCCACGTCGCTGCGCCGAACCAGCTCGCCGCGCTCGATCGACCGCACGGCAAACGCCGCCATCACCATCCGCTCAACACGAGCGTACACCGCGACCGGCTTCGCGCCGCCGGTCGAAAGGTAAAACCGCTGCCGCCCGGCCCATGGCGCCTTCCCGCCGCTGACAGCGACGTTCGCGCCGCCGTCCTCAACAACGGCGAGCACCTCGTCGTCCGCATCCGCCGTGACGGACCACAGCTCATGCCCCGTCTTCTGCTGCAAGTAGTTCTTGATAAGTAGCGTCAACTGATCGGCGCCGCTTAGCTTCGCCGAGGGCGTCCCTTGCTCATCTGTTTGAGCCGCCCCGGCCTTCGACGCGCTAAACTCAACCGCGTCCGCGCCGACGATCCGCCAGCCGCTCAAATTCACTCCGCGTGCCACAAGCAAATCTCGCACTTCCGCAGCTCGCAGAAATCGCGTCGAACCCGCCGCAGGCGCCGGCATCAACGGCATCGCGGCGAGCAACTCCGATTGATCGCCCTCGCTCCCTTTTACCTCCGCGAGATCGCTCAGCCGCACGATCGACACACGCACCGCCGCTTTCGACCGCAGCACAATTTCACCAGCGTCGCTCGCCGCCGCAAGGCAACCAAAACACGTACAGATCAAGAGAATTCGTCGCATGTGATCGCCGCACTTATTCATTTTTCGCACCCAACGCCGCCACTAGCCCCGACCTAGCTAGGTCGGGGCTAACGCTGCAAGTTACCGTTAAAACCGCCGCAGGTTCGCCGCGACTTGCATGATCTGGTCGCCCGCTTGCACCACCTGCGAGTTGAGCTCAAACGCCCGCTGCGTCGTGATCAGGTCAATCAGCTCCTGCACCGGCTCGACGTTCGACGACTCCAGCGATCCCTGTCGCATGATGCCCGCCTGCTGCTGCCCCGGATTCTGGTCCGTCGGCTGTCCCGAGGCGTCGGTCTGCTTGTACAGGTTGTCGCCCAGCTTCAAGAGCCCGTCCGGATTCAGAAACGTCGTCACTTGCAACTGTCCCGCGGTCTGCAAGTTGGTGTTCTGCGCCGTGCTGTACTGCACCTGCCCGTCCTGCGTAATGACGACGTTCGTGGCTTCCTGCGGAATCGTGATCGAGTCCGCCAGAATCCACCCGTGCTGCGCCGAGCCGAGCACCATTTGGTTATTCGCGTTCAGCCCGAAATTTCCTGAGCGCGTGTACAACGTGTTGCCGTTCGGATCGAGCACGCGGAAAAAACCGTTCCCCTCAATCGCCACGTCCAGCGGGTTGTTCGTCGTCTGCATCGCGCCCTGGCCGTAGTTGGTCTGAGTGCTCGACACCCGCGTGCCAAGACCCATCTCGATGCCCGTCGAGGTGATGCTGCCGTCGGTATCCAGGGCGCCAGGCAGTCGAATCTGCCGGTAAAACAAGTCCTGAAAGTTCGCGCGGTCTTTCTTGAACGCCGTCGTGTTGATGTTCGCCATGTTATTGGCGATCACGTCCAGCTTCGTTTCGAGGGCGTTCATGCCCGTCGCCGCGGTGTAAAGAGTTTGAACGCTCATGGCTTTCCCTCTCAGGACCGCGACCACCGGTCGCGGCTTTATGATTCAATCAGTTATCTATGCGTGAACCGACAATACCCGGCTGATCAACCCGCTCATCATGCTGTCCTGGTGCTGAATCAGCCGTGTGTTCGCCTCGAACGCCCGTGACGTCGAGATCATCTCCATCATCTCGCGCGTCGGATTCACGCCCGATTGTTCCAAGTACCCTTGCCGAATGTCGCGCACCGGATCAGCCACCGGCGCCGTCGCGCCCAGCGGCTTGAATAGGTTGTCGCCCACCTTCACCAGGTCCCCAAGCGACTGCGGCTGAGCCAACCCAATCGCGATCGAGTTCCCGTCCTGAGAAATCTTTCCGCCGGGATAAAGCTCCCACGGCGTGTCCGGCGACAGCACGATTTCGTCACCCGCGTCGCTGAGCACCGGCATGTTGCCAGTCTGCGTGACCAGCCGCCCTTGCGCATCAATCGTGAAATTCCCAGCCCGCGTCAGATACACGTTGCCGTCGTTGCCGCGGACCTGAAAGAACCCGTCGCCATTCACGGCGAAGTCCGTCGGCATGTTCGTTTCGCGCAGGCTGCTGCTGGCGAAATCCGTCTCGACCCCCATCA
>JAICUM010000774.1 GCA_025935855.1 Pirellulales bacterium
ATCACGACCGGCGTCTGGTATCACGTGGCCTTCGTTACCGACGCCAGTAGCGCTCAGCTTTGGATCGCCGAAGACGCCAATTCATATGTGATGAAAGACTCCATCAGCGGCCAGGATCTCGCCGGGGCGGATGGAAGCGTCCTGGTGAACGACACGACGCCGTGGACCGTTGGTCGCGGCATGTACAACAACGGCGTCACCGACTGGTCGAACGCGTTTATCGATGAAGTCAAGATCAGTGATTCGGCGCTCACACCCGGCCAGTTCGAGTTCCTCGCTCCGACCGCCTCAAACGCCGACTTCGACGGCAACGGCACGGTGGACGGCCACGATTTCCTCGTCTGGCAGCAAAGCCAGGGCGGCGCCGGCGGCCATTCCGCGGGCGATGCCAATGGCGACAACCTGGTCAACGCCGATGATCTGACGATCTGGAAATCGCAGTTCGGCTCCTCGGCCGTCAGCGCAGTTCCCGAGCCAGCCGCCGCCGCGCTGTTGCTGTTTGGCATGTCGGCGGCCGTGGCGTTTGGGCGTCACCGTTCGTAATCTTTCGTGTCGCTTGAAGAATTGAAACAGAGTCGCGGCATTTGTGTAGAGGCGTTTCACTGAACTAGTCGAGTTTGCAACTTCGAAAGGGGAGAACGCTCATGAAGAAGATTTTTAGCGCGTGGCTCGTCATCGCGAGCCTCGCCGCGCCCAGCGCCGCCTGGGCCGCGACCGCCGGTTACTGGCGGTTTGAAGAGGGAACCAACGGCGGCCTGATCCCGGCCGGCGCCGACACCGTTCCCGATTCTTCCGGCAATGGCAACAACATGCGGACGTTCGATCCGACGTTCACCTCGGCCACCTACTCAAACGTCGTCTCGCCCGTTCCGTTGCGGAGCGGGCTGCCCAATACGCTGTCGCTGGACTTCGGCCCCGGCGGCGACGACGGCGGTCTGAACGACGACAACTACACCGATGGCAAGTCCATCAACAACCAACTCTTTAGCGCCATTACGGTCGAAGTTGCTTTCCGGATGGATTCGATCGGCGGCTTTCAGACCATCATGGGCAAGGACGGCAAGCCTCTTGCCAGCAGTCCCATCCCGCCGTTCAAGCTTCTTGTTCGCGGCGATGATTACCCCAACGCCGTCCCCAATCAGCTTTTCGTCGAGTGGATTGACGGCGACAGCGTTGACGGCAGCGATGATCAGCAACTCGCCTCAGGACAAACGGTTGTCCCCGACACGTGGTATCACGTCGCCGTCACGATCGACGCCGGCACGGCCGCCTTGTGGGTCGCCGGGGAGACAGGCGGCTATCAGAAGCTGGACCAGATTACGGGTGATTTTGCTGGCCCCTTGGGAAATGTGATTGTCCAGTCGAACACGAACTGGAGCGTCGGCCGCGGCATGTACAACAACGGCGTCACGGATTGGTCAAACGCCCACATCGACGAGGTCCGCATCAGCGACTCGATTCTGAGTCAAAATCAGTTCTTGTTCGCCGCGGTCCCTGAGCCGGCCAGCATGGCGCTGTCGCTCTTCGGCCTGCTTGGGCTGACGCATGCGGCCCGCCGCAAGGCTGCCTGAGTCGGTTGGAAAGTGTAGGATTGATATCGCGGCGAGCGCTACGCTTGGCGAAAGCGAGCGCTCGCCGCGAGTTTTCCATCGAGAGCTGGAAGGATAGGACGAACATGCGATGCAAACGCCGGGCGTTTACGTTGGTTGAACTCCTGGTGGTAATCGCGATCATTGGCGTGCTAGTCGCTCTACTGATCCCAGCGGTCCAGGCTGCCCGTGAAGCGGCGCGCCG
>JAICUM010000110.1 GCA_025935855.1 Pirellulales bacterium
CTTTCTGAAGGGTGCTGCGCTTGCGGATCCGGCGGGGCTGTTTAATTCGAGTTTGGAGGGGAATGCCCGGCGGGCGATTGATTTGTTTGAGGGGGATGAGGTGAATGAGAAGGCATTCAAGGCGCTTGTTCGGGCGGCGGTGAAGTTGAATAGGTCGGCGCGCGGGTAAGTGAGCGCCGATGTGGCGGCAGGTATGACGGAGCCCGTGGTCGCGTGCACGGTATTCAGCGCGCATGTTCGGCGCATGCGCGCTATTTGATTGAATCATTAGCGCGCCCTTACAGGGCTACGGACGCTAAATGCGAGCATACCCAGGGCTGCGCCCTGGGCTTTCCTAGCGCGGCCTTTCAGGCCTTAACACGGGGGAGCGGTACAGCGGGCAGCCTCAAGCCAGTTAAAGCATTTTGGCTGAAATGGCAACCATCCTCCGTAGTGCCTTGGCTTTCCTAGCGCGGCCTCTAAGGCCTTAACGCGGGGAGCGGTTCAGCGGGCGGGTGAAGCCGATTTTTTCGAGGGCTTTGTAGACCTCTTCGAGCGTCTTCTCGCCGAAGTTCGAGATGCTCAAGAGATCGTCGCGCGTGCAGTGGAGCAGGTCGTTGACGGTGAAGATGCCTTTTTCTTCGAGGCAGTTGGTCGTGCGGACCGCGAGGCCGATTTCGGCGGTGCTCATTTCGAGGCGGTCTTTGAGGCCCTGGTTGGCGAGCTCGGCCTGGTTCAGTGGAATGCGCGTCATGCGGGAGTCCCTCCCCTTGTAAAAGAAAGTGTCGATACGGCTGCCTTGGTGCAGCGTGAGGCGCGCGTGTCGCCTCCGATGCGACAGCTGAGATTGATGGAGCAATATACCAGAGAGTTGCCGGAATACACTTGGTAAATCCGCAATTTTTTGGCGGGTGGCGCCGGCATGTTGAGCGGGGACGGAATTGGTTGCGCTTGAGGTCCCTTCCGGCAGAAGGGACCTACTTCAGCTAGCATTGGCGCGGGTTGATGGACAGGCGTACTATGCAAGCACGTAGGCAGGGGACAGTGGTCAGGGGACAGTAAAAGTAGATTTCATCTGACCGAGTTGTGGAGTGGATAAGTCTAGAATCCCTCCCCTAGCCCCTCCCTTCTAGGGAGGGGGATTAAATACATGGATCCGTTGTTTGAGTCGTTGAATCCGGCGCAGTGTGAGGCGGTTCGGCATGTGGAAGGGCCGATGCTCGTGCTGGCTGGACCGGGGAGCGGGAAGACTCGGGTGGTGACGCACCGGATTGCGCATCTGCTGCGCGAGGGGGTGCGGCAGAGCGAAATCCTGGCGCTGACGTTTACGAACAAGGCGTCGGACGAGATGCGCACCCGGGTCGGGGCGCTCATTCCGGGGGCGCGGGTGTGGGTGAGCACCTTTCACCGTTTCGGCGCTCGGCTGCTGCGGGAGTACGCCGGGTATGTGGGGCTGACGCCGAATTTCACCATTTACGATACCGACGACGCCCGGCAGACGCTCAAGCGGGTGATCGAGGCGGGGCGGATCAAGACCGCTCATTATTCGCCGGAGCGAATCGCCGCGGCGATTAGCCAGGCGAAGAACCAGCTCATCACGGCGGATCGGTATGAACCGCGGATTGGAAGCCCGCTGAGCGCCGTGGTGGCGGAGGTTTACCCGGCGTACCAGCAGCGGCTGCTCGCGTCGTCGGCGGTGGACTTCGACGACCTGCTCTTGCACGTGGCGAACATGCTGTACCAGAACGCAGACGTGCGCTCGGAGCTGGATGCGCGGTATCGGTTCATTCTGGTGGATGAATATCAGGACACGAACCGGGCGCAGTACGTGATGCTGCGGGCGATGTCGGTGGACAATCCGAACCTCGCGGCGACCGGGGATCCGGATCAATCGATTTACGGCTGGCGCGGGGCGGACATCAACAACATTCTGCAGTTCGAGTCGGACTTTCCGAGCGTGAAAGTTGTGCGGCTGGAGCAGAACTATCGCAGCACGCAGTCGGTGCTGCGCGTGGCGGATCAGCTCATTCGGCAGAACTTGAAGCGCAAGGCAAAGGGGCTGTTCACCGAGAATGCGGCGGGCGAGCCGGTGCGGCTGGTGCAGTATGCGACGCAGGATGATGAGGCGCGATCAATTGCCGATGAGATTGCGAATGAGGTGGCGGCGAAGCGGCGGCGGCCGCGGGATTTTGCGATTTTTTATCGCGTGAACGCGCTGTCGCGGAGCTTGGAGCGGGGGCTGCGCGAGCAGGGTGTGCCTTACCAGATGATCCGCGGGCAGGAGTTTTATCAGCGTAAGGAGATCAAGGACGTGCTGGCGTATTGCCAGTTGATCAACAATCCGCGGGATGATCAGGCGGCGCTGCGGACGATCAACACGCCGACGCGGGGGATTGGGCGGAAGACGATTGATCGACTGGCGGAGTTCGCCTACACGCACCGGATTTCGCTCTTGGAGGCGGCGCGCGAGGCGGTTCAGGTCGACGGGCTGAATCCGCGGGCGGTGAAGAACGTGACGGGGTATGCGGCGCTCGTCGACCGGCTGGGGCAGCTCGCGGGAGCGGCGGTCGAGGAGATCATCGGGACGATTCTCGCCGAAACGAAGTACCGCGAGCCGCTGATGGACGGCAATTCGGAAGAGGATCTCAATCGGCTGGCGAATATCGAAGAATTGCTCACCGATGCCCGGCAATTCGATGATCGCCGTGAGGGGAATGGGCATTTGGAGGAGTATTTGGAGAATGCCTGGCTCGTGAACGAGACGGACGACTGGCAGAGCGAGAGCGACAAGGTGACGATGATGACCTTGCACGCGGCCAAGGGGCTGGAGTTTCCGGTGGTGTACATCGTGGCCGTCGAGCAAGGGGTGCTGCCGCATGAGCGGAGCATTAATGACGAGGAGCAGATCGAAGAGGAGCGGCGGCTGGCGTTTGTGGGCATCACGCGGGCGAAAGAGCGGCTGCAGTTGAGCTATGCGGTGCAGCGCGATTTCCGCGGGCAGCGGCGGCGGACGGTGCCGAGCTCGTTTTTGCTGGAGATGCCGCGGGAGGAGATGGAGCTGGTCGAGGTGGGGGCGGATCATTGGTATCCGCCGGATTGGGATGATTTGGATGACGCGGCGGGCGGGGAGGTGCATGAGGTGCATGATGATGGGCCGCATTTTGACGTGGGTGAATTTGGCGCCGGCGGCGAAGGCGCGCGTGTCGCGGAGACTGCTCAAGGCGAGTCGTGGAAGGGTTCTCCGCGGCTGACGACGGCAGCGAAGTTGAGCGGGGCGGCGCCGATTGAGCCTTCAGGCTACTCGCCGGAGGATTTCGTACAGGGGATGACGGTGACGCATCCGGAGCATGGGCCGGGGAAGATCGTGGCGCTGTCGGGAAGCGGGAAGAATCGGCGGGCGACGGTGAAGTTCGCGACGGCGGGGGAGCGACGGTTCGTGTTGGTACACAGTCCGCTGCGGCCGGCGGGGAAGTAGCTCCCTTCTGCCGGAAGGGACCTTTTGGCACTACGTGCTGCGCATTGGCGCAAGGTCCCGCTCGGCAAGCGGGACCTACTTTTGGAATTTGATCGAGGCGGAGTTGACGCAGTATCGCAAGCCCGTGGGGGTGGGGCCGTCGGGGAAGACGTGGCCGAGGTGGGCGCCGCATTTGTGGCAGACGATTTCGTCGCGGACCATGCCGTGGCTGCGGTCTTCGTGCGTGTCGATGGCGCCTTCTTTGGCCTCGTTGAAGCTGGGCCAGCCACAACCGGCGTCAAACTTTGACGATGAGTCAAAGAGTAACTCGCCGCAGACGATGCAGCGGTATTGGCCCGGATCGAAGTGGTTCCAGTACTCGCCGGTGAAGGGGCGTTCGGTGTCTTTGTGCTGGGTGACTTCGTACTGCTCGGGGGTCAGGCGGGCGCGGAGATCGGCGTCGGATTCGTTTTTGGTTGGTTCGGCCATAGCGGGGTCCTCGGCAAATATTTGGTGAGCTGCGATGTGTTACACTGGTAGCTTACCGAATTCTTCGCGCGCGGGTGAGCAATGCCAAGCTGGTCGATGCTTTCACCGCTGCGCCCCTCCCCAGCCCTCCCCACGAGGGGGAGGGAGCAGAAAGCATTCGTCAAATAAGAAATGGCGACGATGGAAGCAAATTGGAAGCCGCAGTTTTTGTTTGCGGTGTGTCAGCATGGCGCGGAGGGGGCGCTGAAGCGTGAGCTGGCGGTGCGCGCGCCGCAACTGCGGCCGGCGTTTTCGCGGCCGGGGTTTGTGACGTTTAAGTTAGACGAGCCGTGTGAAGAGGCGGAGAAGTTTTCGCTACCGTCGGTGTTTGCGCGGACGAGCGGTTTCTCGTTGGGTTCAGTCAAGGGAGAGCGGCTGCACGAGCTGGCGCGGCAGGTTTGGGAATTGCCGGAGGTCGTTGCGTTTTTGCGGAGCGCGCGGGTTGCGGGGCTGCACGTTTGGCAGCGCGATGAGCGCGAGCCGGGCGACCGCGGGTTTGAGCCCGGGCCGACGGCATTGGCCGACGAAGCTGATGCGGCGCTAAGAGAGGCGGCGCCGATTCATGCGTTGCCGGCGGATGCGGCGGGGCGGGGCCATGGCATTCCGCGAAATCGGTGGGTGCTGGACGTGACGCTCATCGAGCCAGGGCAGTGGTTTGTTGGTTGCCACCGGACGACGAGCCGCGTGGCCGTCTGGTCGGGCGGCGTGCCGCCGATTGAACTACCCGAACACGCGGTATCGCGGGCGTATTTGAAAATGGCGGAGGCGCTGGAGTGGTCGTCGCTGCCGATGTCGAAGGGCGAGCGCGTTGTGGAACTCGGCTCCGCGCCGGGCGGGGCTTCGCAGGCGCTGCTCGATGCGGGGCTGGAGGTGATCGGCGTTGATCCGGCGGAGATGGATGAGTCGGTGCTCGCGAATCCGCGTTTCACGCATGTGCGGAGCCGGACCGTGGAAACGTCGCGGAAGGTGTTTCGGCACGTACAGTGGCTCGCGGCGGATATGAACGTGGCGCCACGGTACACGCTGGACGCGGTCGAGGCGGTGGTGACACATCCGGGAATTCACATTCGCGGGATGCTGCTCACGCTCAAGCTGCCAGAGTGGGAGCTGGCGGCGGAGTTGCCGGCGTATGTCGAGCGCGTGCGCGGGTGGGGATATAAGGACGTGCGGCTGCGGCAGCTAGCGTTTAACCGGCAGGAGATTTGTTTGGCGGCGCTGCGGAGCCGGTCGCAGCGGCGGGTGCTGCGTTCGGCGGGGAAGCAGCGGGAACCGCGGCGGCGGGCGGATGACGGACATGCTAGCTTGCCGGCGCCGCATGGGGATTTTTGACGCGGCGTGAAGATCACGTAGGGCGTGGCCCTCAGGCTATTGCTGTGGGGCGGATTTTTAACTTGTTCATACTTTTCGTTGGCGGGCGGGGACACGGCCAGGATGGCCGTGCTATCTGGGGGCGAGCTTGACGCGCACCTACTAGGGGTGGTACTTACGCGGGCCTTTTCTTTCGGCGAATCCCCCGCGTTTTGTGCTGAGGCGTCTTTTCTTGATTGGTTCTGGCCCGCAATGGCGGCGACTGGCGACGCTGTGCTGCGCAGTGATGGGGCTGTGCTGCGCGCTCGTGCAACGTGCGAACGCGCAGCGGGTTGAGTTTCCGTCCACCGTGCCGAGCACGGCGCCGCTCTATCCGACGACGCCGCAGCCGAGCCTCGCTGCCCCGCCGGCGTTTGATCCGTATGCCACGCCGGGACTCGGCACGCCGCCGGCGGACATTCCGTACACGCCGCAGCCGGCGCTGACGCCGAATCTTGGGGCGCAGGCGCTCACGGCGCCGCCGACGTGGGGAACGCCGTATCAAGCGCCGCCATCGGTGCCGCCGGGCGGGAATTTGTTCGAGCACCCGTCGACCGTGCAGTGGAACCGCGGGACGTACGACTATCAAAATGCTGACGGAACGGTGGCGCGGCTGCAGCGGTTCATGCAGCAGATCAGCATTGAGCACACGCATCTGTTCGGCAACGGGAACGATCATCAGCTTCAGGTGGATCGCACGGAGATGGACGTCACGTTCGGCGTGCCGGTGTTTTACAATCCGGACACGCCGGTCCTGCTGACGCCGGGCTTCGCGTTCAACTGGTTCGACGGTCCGCCGTCGAGCGCGGGCGCCGACTTGCCGCCGCGGGTGTACGATGCGTATCTGGACGCGGCGTGGTACCCGCGGTTCAGCCAGGTGTTGGGGGCGGACCTTGGCGTGCGCACCGGCATGTGGAGCGATTTCCACGCGGTGAATTCGGACGCGTTCCGAGTGATGGGCCGCGGGCTGGGCGTGATCACGCTGACGCCGCGGATGGATTTCCTGGTGGGCGTTTGGTACATCAACCGCAACCGGATCAAGCTCCTGCCGGCAGGCGGTATCCACTGGCGGCCGAATCCGGACGTGGATGCGTTTCTGGTATTTCCGAATCCGAAGGTGCGAAAGCGGTTCGTGAACATTGGGTCCAGCCAGTGGTGGTACTACGTGGCGGGCGAGTACGGCGGCGGGCGATGGTCGATCGAGCGGGACCCGGCGGGCGTGGCTGGAGCGCGCGATGACAACTTCGACTACAACGACATTCGCGTCCTCGGCGGGTTGGAATTTGAAACGGCGTCGCAGATGCATGGGCATATCGAGGCCGGATATGTGTTCAACCGTGAGCTGATTTACAACAGCCAGCTGCCGGGGCAGTTTGATTTGGATGACACGTTTATGTTGCGGGCGGGGGTTGAGTTTTAACTTGTAGGCCGGTCTCTGGAGAGACCGGCAAATCGAGTCTTCGCCACGGCGAATCTCCGATCGGAGAGACTCGGCTACGATAGTTTGATACTTCTATGCCTTTCACGACTGAACACCGCTGTGGAAAGGCATGCTGCGTTGGGCTGATGCTTTTGCTACTGGGCAGCGTGCGAGTTGATGCCCAGACGGAAGTGCCGCCAGCGTCGAATTCTTCGGGCCAGCCGGCAAACGGCATGTTTGTTCCGTGGGGCGGGACGCTGGTGCCGGACAATGATCCGCCGGCGATGGGACTGCTGCCGGCGAAGAAGGCGCCGGCAGGTTTGTCGTGGATGAGCCAACCGACGCCGGCCAGCGGGCTGGCGTATCAATCGTCGCAGCCGGTGAGCGTGATCACGCCGGTGCCGTATACGCCGGCGGCGCCGGGAAGTCTGTCGGCCGACACGCTGCAGCAAGCGGGGCCGCCGGAGATTCGTGTGGCTGGCTTGACGCAGAACACGGTGGCTCCGCTGAACCAGATTGCGCCGGAGCAGCAGGGGCAGTTGCCGCCGGGGGCGCGCAACGGAATTTTTCAGAAGGCGTACGCCAGCGGCACGTATTTGCCGGCGATTAACAATGAGCCGGATACGCTGGGATTCAGCGAGGCGGACATGGGCGTGGTGTTTGGGTTTCCCTTCACGCGGCGGGATACACCGCTGTTGGTGACGCCGCAGGCGGGCGTTCACATTTTGGACAACGCGCACGCGCTCGACATTCCGAGCGCGCTGTACGACACAGCCGTGGAGTTCCGTCACCTAAGGAAATTCGGCGGCGGGCCGTTCGCAATGGATGTGTTGGCGACCGTGGGCTACTACAGCGACTTCGATCAGGCCGCGAGCCAGGCGGTGCGCGTGAGCGGCCGCGGCATCGGCGTGTATGAATCGTCGCCGACGACGAAGTGGCTGTTGGGCGTGGCGTATTTGAATCGGGCCGGGGCGAGCGTGCTGCCGATTGGCGGAGTAATCTATGAACCGCGTCCCGACGTGCGGTACGAGCTGGTGTTTCCGCGGCCGCGGGCGTATTGGCAGCTTCCCGGCGCGGCGGCGGGGACGGAGGACTGGGTGTACTTCGGCGGCGAATTTGGCGGCGGCGTGTGGTCGATCACGCGGCCTTCGACGGGGGAGCTGGACCTACTCAGCTACAGCGACTGGCGGCTGATGGCCGGGTATGAGCACAAGATCACCGGCGGGCTTTCGACGCGCGTCGAAGGCGGGTACGTGTTCAATCGGCAATTGCAGTACAAGAGCGCGACGCCGGACGTGTCGCTCGATGACACGGTGTTTGTGCGACTGGGGATGACGTACTGAGCGCCATTTGGCGCAAGTGTAGCCGTCTCGCTCCGCGAGACGTAAGCCTCTCGCGGAGCGAGAGGCCTACACTTGATGGAAGAAACTTAGATGTAGCTCGGCATGTCTCAGGTTCAGGCCGAGCCATTCTTCGCGCGTCAGCGGGCCAAAGGCTGGGTTGGGCATCGACGGCGTTTGAGCGGCCAGGCGATTGTAGGCTCGGCGCAGGCGTTCGAGACCTTCGGGCGCAGGAATGACGTCGATTCCGAAGGTGCCGTTCGGGACTCGGCCGATGCGCATGCCGGGGTCCATAACGTTGAAGATAACTCGCTTCTTGAAGAGCTTTGCCATCACGCGCACGAGCCAGGGGACGGACATGTCGGGGTAGCCGTCGAACGGGGCGTCGGCCCAGAAGGCGAGATGGCCGAGGGCCTGGCCGAGCGTCCAATTGCCGGTGCGGCGGAGCGTACCAACCTGCTCGGCGTCGACCAGCGTGGACGCGTCGTGCAGCGTGGCTTCGAGATTCTCGAAGCGAAGTTTCCTACGATCTTTCACGCGGCGGGTGTTGATCATGGCGTGGCCGAGGAGAGAATCCATGGATGGCTTCAGCCGCCGATAAGAAGGCGGGGGAGGTTCGTAGAAAAGGCAAATCTGAGTTGCTGCTGCCCGTGGCGGCCATCATAACGGGATTTGCACGGGCGCCAAATAGGAAACGATGCGATGGACCATACGCTTTGGAGCAATGTGGACGACTTCTTGACCTCGCTCTTGGTGGGCGAGGACCCCGCGCTCAGCGGGGCGCTCCAGAGGAGTGCGGCGGCCGGATTGCCGGCGATTAACGTGAGCCCGCCGCAGGGGAAGCTGCTGCACTTGCTCGCGCGGATGATGGGCGCGCGGCGGATCTTGGAAATCGGCACGCTGGGCGGCTACAGCACGATTTGGCTGGCGCGGGCACTGCCGGCGGATGGTAAGGTGATCACGCTGGAATATGAAGCGAAGCACGCCGAAGTGGCGCGGGCGAACTTCGCGGCGGCGGGAGTGAGCGACAAGATCGAGCTGCGGTTGGGGCGAGCGATTGAGACGTTGCCGCGATTGGAGCGTGAGGGCTCCGGGCCATTTGACCTCGTGTTCATCGACGCGGATAAGCCGAGCACGCCGGATTACTTCGAGTGGTCACTGAAGCTGACGCGGCCGGGTGGTGTGATTGTCGTAGATAATGTAATCCGCCAGGGAGCGATCGTGGATGCGGCCGTGGCGCGTGACGCCTCGGACGGTGAGCGCGAGAACATTGCGGGCGTGCGGCGGTTTCTAGAAATGGCCGCCGCGGAGACGCGGGTGAGTGTTACCGCGATTCAGACTGTCGGCGGCAAAGGGTACGATGGCTTTGCGCTGGCGCTGGTTGTGTGAGCGCTGTTTAGTGACGTTCAGAGACGTACTTATTATAATGAAACGACGCCCCCCCATTGCTGAGCCACGTGATCATGGATCTTTTTGAAACCTCCACGACGGTCGGTCCGACAGGCGACATTCGAGTCGTTGGCTCCCCGTTTCGACCGGGTGAAACTGTCAATGTCGTTGTAAGCTCGCAGCGATCAACGCCAGCAAACTTTGAGGCGGAGTGGTCTCGCGTTTGTGCTGAACTTCGTAGGCAGGCGCCTGCGGTGAGTGACCAAGAAATTCAAAATGAGATTCAAGATCTTCGTCGAGGGAAATGAACATCCTCGTCGATAGCAATGTCTTGATCTCAGCCGCTTTGCGAGACGGCTTACCGGAACGCGTCGTCCACTATGTCGCCACACATGACGACTGCCGCTGGATTGCAACGCCAGAGATCCTCGATGAGTATGTAAAAGTGCTACGCCGACCGAAGTTTCACTTAAGCTCGGAAGTCTTGCAGGATTGGACAAGTCTTGTCCGTTTGCGAACCATAACTATCCCAAGCCCGCCGATTGGATTACGGCTGCCTCGTGATCCCACAGATGAGATTTTCTTGGCGGCTGCCGTTGCAAGCCAGGCAGATTACTTGTTTACAGGCGACAAGGATCATTTGCAGTCAAGGTTGATGCTACGCACTCGAATCTTGACTCCTGCTGAATTCGCCGCGGAAGTCGGCATTTCCTAATCTTATTTACGCTTTTTCATCGCCCGCGCTACCGCTTCGCCCATGTCGGCGGGGCTTTCGGCGATTTCGATGCCGGCGTCTTTGAGGGCGGCGATTTTTTCGTTGGCGGTCCCTTTGCCGCCGGAGATGATGGCGCCGGCGTGGCCCATGCGTTTGCCTGGGGGGGCCGTGCGGCCGGCGATGAAGGCGGCGACGGGCTTGGTGACGTGCTCTTTGACGAACGCGGCGGCTTCTTCCTCGGCCGTGCCGCCGATTTCGCCCATCATCATGATGGCTTCGGTTTCCTTGTCCTCCTGGAACATGGCCAAGAGGTCGATGAATGAGGTGCCGACGATCGGGTCGCCGCCGAGGCCGACGCAGGTGGTTTGGCCGAGGCCGAGGTTGGTGAGCTGCCAGACGGCTTCGTAGGTGAGCGTACCGCTGCGGCTCATGACGCCGACCTTGCCGCGCTTGTGGATGTAGCCGGGCATGATGCCGATCTTGCACTCGCCGGCGGTGATGACGCCGGGGCAATTCGGGCCGACAAGCCGGCTGTTCGGGTAGTCGGTTCGCAGTTGGTGGTACACGCGGACCATGTCGAGGACCGGGACGCCCTCGGTAATGGCGATGATCAGGCGGATGCCGGCATCGGCGGCTTCGAGAATCGCGTCGGCGGTGAAGGCCGCGGGGACGAAGATCATCGAGACCTCGGCGCCTTGCTTCTCGACGGCTTCGACGACGGTGTCGTACACGGGCAGGCCAAGGGCAGTTTGGCCGCCCTTGCCGGGGGTGACGCCGGCGACGAGCTTCGTGCCGTATTCTAGGCAGTTCTTGCTGTGGAACTCGCCCGCTTTGCCGGTGATGCCCTGGCAGATGACGCGGGTGTTTTTGTTAACGAGGATGCTCATGGGTCGAAGGGTCGAAGGGTCAAAGGGTC
>JAICUM010000672.1 GCA_025935855.1 Pirellulales bacterium
GGATCGCCGCAGCTCGAATTGTTTGCCGCGACCCGCTGCGGGAGCGCTCCCCTAGCGGGTCGCGGCTAAACAATTCAGTGATGAAATTCTAAATCGCGAGCATCCGCAAATATTCGCGTTCATCCGCGGACTATTTCTTCTTTGAATCGGACTGCAGAAGCTCGATCGCTGCGCTCGCAAATGCCTCAATCCCCGTGGTCATCGTCGGTTCGATGTCCGGGTAGAACCGCGGCGAATGGAGCGACGGCGCGCCGCCTGCTTTCTTGTACTTTTCCATGCGATCCGCGTTCACCGCCCCGACGCTCATCATCACGATGGGCACGCCCGCGCGGCCGAAGGCGCCAAAGTCCTCGGCGCCCATCGTCTGCTCGGCCTCCTCAACGTTGTCTTTGCCGATCGCTTTGGCCACGGCGGGCTTAACGCGCTCGGAAAGCTTCTCATCGTTCGAAAGCGCCGGCGTGAAGTCAGACAGCTTGATCTCAGGCTCGGGGGCGCCGGCACTTTCCGCGGCCGCCTTTGCCTTGCGGCGGATGGCCTCGAGCACGTGCTCCCGCACCTCCGGCTTATAGGTGCGGACAGTCAACTGCAGCTTGCACTCATCGCCAATGACGTTGTGCTTCGTGCCGCCGTGAATCGAGCCGACCGTGATGACCACCGGGTCAATCGGCTTCACCTCGCGGCTAACGATGGTTTGCAGGTCAAGAATCAGCCGGGCGGCGATCACAATGGGATCGATCGTTGTGTGCGGAAAGGCGCCGTGACCGCCCTTGCCTTTGATCGTGATGTCCACGCTATCCACGTTGGCCATGGCATAGCCGGCCCGCCACGCAACCTTGCCCGTCGTGCGATCGCCGAAAACATGCAAGGCCAATGCGAAGTCTGGCCGACCGAAGCGCTCGAATAGCCCGTCGTCGAGCATCGCCTGCGCCCCGCCGCCGTGCTCTTCGGCAGGCTGAAAGATTGCCATCAGCGTGCCGTGCCAATCGTCGCGATGTTCCTTGAGATACTGGAGCGTACCAAGCAGCATCGTCATGTGCATATCGTGGCCGCAGGCGTGCATCACCGGCACCGTGGCGCCATGAGAATCGCGGGCCGTCACGTGCGAGGCGTAGTCCAGGCCGGTGTCCTCGGCGACCGGAAGAGCGTCCATGTCTGCCCGCAGCAGCAGTTCCGGACCTTCGCCATTTTTCAGAATGCCGACCACGCCATTGCCGCCAACATGCTCGGTGACGTCAAAGCCGAGGTCGCGCAACCGCCCAGCCATTTTGGCGGCCGTTTTCTCCTCCTGGTAAGAAAGTTCCGGCGACTGGTGAAGCGACTTGTAAAGCTCCACAAGTGGCTTGGACTGCGATTTCACCCAATCGCCAATCGACTCCGCCGCTGTCAGCGGTTCGACCATCGCCGCCACCAAAAACAAGGCGAAAAAAGCCTTTCCAAAACGCCGGAAGCGCGGTAGATTTCTCAGCATCATACGACCGCTCTAGTTCATTGGAGCCGCTCCGAGTTCATCGCTCGAAGCGGCTCCTTTTATTTTCGCTGTCAGCAAATAGCGATTAGCTGTCAGCCAGAGATAGTGGACGTTAGCGACATTGTATTTGATGCCGCGGCGAATTCCTGCCTCCGCTCGCCGAAAATCTATTGGCTCGGCTGCATGGCGGCGATGAGCTTCGGCACAATGGCGCGTAACGCCCGGCCGCGGTGGCTCAGAGCCGCTTTCACTCGCGGGCCAAGCTGGCCAAAGGTTTTGTGGTATTCGACCATTTCGAACAGCGGATCATAGCCAAAACCGTTCCCGCCGATCGGCCCAAACACAATCCGTCCGCGGCAGATGGCGGCACTTTCAGCGCGGATGTCGCCGACCGGATCGGCCAATGCGACGTGACAAACATATTGAGCAGTCCGCTTGCCGATGAGCGTGTCACCGAGTTCTTCGAGCAGCTTGGCGTTATTCTCTTCGTCCGTTGCCGAAGGTCCGGCGTAACGTGCCGAATAAATCCCTGGCCGGCCGCCGAGCGAGTCCACTTCGATGCCGCTGTCATCCGCAAGCACCCAGGCCCGTAACTGCTGCGCGAACTCATGCGCCTTCTTGCAGGCGTTCGCCCCGAAGCTGTCGCCATCCTCCACCACTTCAGGCGGCGAGCTGAAATCCTTCAGCGTCTGAACCTGGAAACCATACGGCGCGAGCAGCTCGCGCAGCTCCCGGCCCTTGGCGGCGTTGGTGGTCCCAATGACGAGTCGCGGCTCTAGCATCGCGCATTCCGAAAATGCAAGTGGAATGCGCCATCATAACATTTAGACCGCCGCCAGTGACCGGGGGCCAGGCAAGCAGGGTGCAGTAGCGGATTGTGGCAGATGTGCATCGAAGTGCAGAATCCATCAATATCCGGCCAGGATGGCCGGGCTAAATATAGCC
>JAICUM010000146.1 GCA_025935855.1 Pirellulales bacterium
CGCAGGAGAGGCCGAGCTTTAGCGCCCGCTCGGCGTCCGCCGTGCCCAGCGGCTCCATGGCGTACCAATACATGAGCGGCAAGTTGTGGTCATTCACGTCCTCGGCATGGCTGCTGAGCGCTTCCATGAGCGACCACCGATCTTCCAGCGGCACGTGCTGCGCAGCCGAAGCCAGCGCTAAGCGCACCACTGGCGAATTGTAGTTGCCGAAGGCGCTTGGCTTATCGATCTTCGCGGTCCGCTCCAAGATTTTCGGCCATTCGGCGCGGGCCCAATCCAGCGTTTGCTCATCGCCCGCGGCAATATTTTCAGCCGCCAGCCGAATCGTCCACGCAATCAAGCTCGGGTCAGCGTCCATCACGTTGTTGACGAGAACCTGCATCGGCAGGCCGATAACCTCCAGCGCCCACATGGCACGCAGCCGTTGCGTCACGGGCAGCTTTCGGTCCGTCGCAAGCTGCGTAAGCCGATCGCGAGCGGCTTCGTCGATGTGTCCGCCCGCGGCCCGTTCCTGCAGCGCCCGCCGCGCGTGCCGTACGTACCAGTCGTTCTTGTCGAGCGCCATTTCGGCCAGCTCACGGTCGCTCTTCTTCGTCAGATCGACCTTCACCGGCTTCGACTCGCCATAACACACCTTGTAAATCCGCCCGTTGGTGCGGTCGTGGCCATTGACGTCTGTGTGATGGCAGGCGTTCGTGTCGTACCAGTCGATGACGTACGCATTGCCGTCCGGTCCGTAGCGGAGGTTGAGAATCTGCGACGCCAGATCAAAGCTCAGCAAAAAGTCGGCCCCGTGGCTGCCGACGTAGCCGGAACCCCGGGCCTTGAGGATGTCCATGTTCACCCGCTGGCCGTGAATGTTGTTCATGAAGATCTGGCCGCGGTACTTTTCAGGCCACGTGCCGCCGAGGTAGATCATCGCCCCGGCGTGGGCGTGCCCGCCGCCGGCGTCGTTCGAGCGGCCGTTGCCGCCGTGCGGCGTGTCGCCGATGTAATGGCGGTGATCGGCGATCGTCTGGATGTCGTCATAGGTGTACGGGTTCATGTGCGGCCCGGCCTGCCGCTGGTACCGGGCGCCGGGAATGATGTGATACAGGTGGGGAATGACGCACGCCGTGCAGAAGGCGTCGCCATAGTCGTTGAAATCGACGCCCCACGGATTGCTCGTGCCCTCGGCGAACACCTCGAACACGTGCCGCGTCGGGTGATAGCGCCAAATGGCGGCGTTCAGCGGCGTGCGTTTGTCCTCAGGCGTGCCGGGCTTGCCGACCAGCGAATGCGTGAACACGCCGTGGCAGCCATACAGCCAGCCGTCCGGCCCCCAGATGAACGCGTTGAGCGTTTCGTGCGTGTCCTGATACGCCCAGCCATCCAGCAGAATCTCCGGCGGGCCATCTGGCTTGTCGTCGCCGTTGCGATCAGGGATGAACATGAAATACGGCGCCGCGCCGACCCACACGCCGCCAAAACCTACTTCGAGGCCACTCACCAAATTCAAGTGCTCGGCGAACACCGTGCGCTTGTCGAACTTTCCGTCGCCGTCTTCATCCTCGAAGATCAGGATGCGATCGCGGCCTTTGCCCTCCGGCGCGCGAATCGGGTACTCATACGCCTCGGCAATCCACACGCGCCCGCGGTGGTCAAGCGCCATCGCGATCGGCTGCTTCACATCCGGCTCCGCGGCGAACAGCTTCACGCTGAAGCCCTCCGGCACCTTCATCACCTTCACCGCTTCCTCGCCCGGCAGTCCGGCATAGGGGTAATCGTCCGCCTTCGGTTGCACCTTGGGCGTCTCGACCTTTGGCGGCGTATCATGAAAGCGGAAGTTGTCGAAGTTCGTGTGCGCCCAGCCGGCGCTGCCGCGGTCGATCACGCGCAGATACACGTTCTTGCCGACGAACGGCCGCAGGTCGGCAACGGCGAGGTTCATCTTCTCCGCGGCCCGGCCGCTGGCGTGGAAGATGACCTCGTTGTTGTCGGCCTGTACGATCTCGGCGCCCAGGGCGTTGCCGGCGCCGCCGCCGACAAGAAAGCTTGCATACGGATGCGTCACCTTGAACGGCACACTCTTCATCATCCCCTGCAGTCCGTCGCCGTGCCGCTCGTACGTGCCGATCCAAAAGCGGCCCTGGTGGCCGCTGAAGTCGTCGCTGCGGCGGGCATGAACCACGTCGCCCTCGATGGGCTGATTGCTGAATGCCGTGTCGCGCTCCGAACCGTCCGACTCGAACGTCCAGTCGCGCAAGTCGCCGGTTTCAAAGTCAAAGTTCAGCGGCCGGCCATCGGCAGCCGTGGCGGGAAATCCCTCGGCTGGTTCAGCGGCGGCTGATTTCTTGGCCTCCTTTTTTGCAGCCTTCGCCGCGGCGGGCTTGGTCTTCGGCGGCGTGCTCGCCTCCGTCCCCGCGGAACCACGCGGCTTGGGTTGAGCCTTCTGCCAGGTCGCCTCGTCCACTTCTTCAGTCTTCTGAATGTGGATGAACGTCCCCTTCTTGTTGCCGACGACGATGTCCGGCAGTTTGTCCCCGGTGAAATCGCCGGCCACGACTTGCGTACCGACGCCGGAGTTGTTGTCGATTTGATGGGGAACGAACCGAACTTTGCCGCTGCCGCCCTCGCGCACCGTTTTGAACCAGTACAGCACCGCCGGGTCAAGCGAGCCCGGATCGTGCTGGCTGTGAGCCCACCACCGCTTGCCGGTGACGATGTCCTTCACGCCGTCGCCGTCGATATCCACCAGGTCCACCGCATGAAGCTGCGAGAAGGCGACGCCATAGTCACTCTCCTCCGGCCGCTCGCCCATGAACTGGTGCTCGGAGAACTTGAGGTCGCCATTGTCGCCGCGGCTAGTGTTCTCGAACCACGAGAGGCCATAGGCATGCGCGGCCTTCGAGGTGACCACGTCGTTGTCGCCGTCGCCGTCGAAGTCGTAGGCATACATCTGCGATCCGCCGCCAGGACTGAACTGCACTGCGTGGAATTTCCACAACTGGCCGTCTGCGAGCTTTTCCGGCTGCTCCCACCAACCGTTCTTCTCTAAAAGATCCATGCGGTTGTCGCCGTTCACGTCGCCCACGCCCATGCCGTGCGTGAAGCGCTGGAAGTCCTTCTTCGGCGAAACCGCGACGAACTTCCACGGCTTCGCCGGGTCGTCCTTCGGAATCTCCGCGTAGCCAAACTGCCCGCCGGTCATGCAGACGAGCTCCGGCTTGCCGTCGCCGGTCACGTCGATGAATGTCGGCGATTCATTGTCCGTCACCGCCAGCACCAGGTGTTTCGGCCAGTTGCCGGGCTTGCCTTGCGGATTCTCGAACCAGTTCGTCTCGGCGCCGGGGAAGCCGATGATGATGATGTCGGTCCAGCCGTCGCCATTCACGTCGTGGGTGAAGGCAAAAAAGTTGTCCGAGTAGCCGTCGATGTTGAACGGCTTAGGCGGGTAGTACTCGTGCCGCTCGGTGAACTTCGGCCCAGCCCACCAGAAGGGGCCGGAGACAATGTCCATCTGGCCGTCGTGGTTGAAATCGCCGAAGTTGGCGCCTTCCGAGTAGAACTCATTGCTAAGCTGAGTCTTCTTGAATGTGTGAAGGACGTGCTTTTCGGCGGCGGCCGCTAATGGAGTGGCAAACAAAAGAGCGCCGCAGAGCACAATCGTGCGATTCATGTTGTTCGATTCCCTCAATCACGAGTGTTAGCCGGCATCGTCTCGATGCCGTGTTAGCGCGGCATCGAAACGATGCCGGCTAACTCAAACTCTAAAGCGTTTAACGCCGCGTAAACTCCGGCAGGCGTTTGATCTCGCCGCCGGCGACGGCCGATTCATGCGCCAGGATGCCGACGCACGTCCAATTGGCGCTGCGCGTCGCGTTGGGCCACGGATCCCGATCGTCCACCAGCGCCCGCACGAATTCGTTCACCAAGTGCGGATGCGAGCCGCCGTGGCCGCCGCCCTGAATGAACGACAGATGCTCGGCGTCCTGAATCGACCGCGTGAACATGCGAATCGGCTCCGGCAGCCGATCGGCAAAGTCGGGGACTTCCACCTTTGCCGCAATCTCCGGCTCCGGCTTCTTGGCGGTGTGGATGATGTGCGGCTCACCCTCGACCAGCGTCCACTCGAACGACTTCTTCGTGCCGTACACGTCGAAGCTTTCGCGGTACTGCCGGGCGGTGTCGTATAGGAACCGCCAAATGTGGGCGGAGATGTCGCTGTCGGCTATCTTGATGTGGCAGGACTCGACGGCGAACGAGTTGCCCGACTTCTCCCGAATGTCGTCCCGCACGCGCCCCGAACCAAAGCACGAAACATAGTCGGCCCGGCCATCGACGATTCCCAGCACGGGGCTCACCACGTGCGTCGCGTAGTGCATGGGGATCATCCGTTCCCAATACGATGGCCAGCCATCCATGTCCTGGGGATGGGACGCCTGCATGTACTGAATCTGTCCCAGCTCGCCGCGGTCGTACATCTGTTTGATGAACAGAAACTCGCGGCTGTAGACGACCGTCTCGGCCATCATGTATTTGAGGCCCGTGTCGGCCACCAAGCGGCAGATCTTCTCACAGTCGGCCACGTTCGTCGCCATCGGCACGGTACACATCACGTGCTTGCCGGCCTTGAGGGCCTCCATGCTCATCCAGGCATGGTCGGGAATCGGGCTGTTGATGTGAACGAAGTCGATCTCGGGGTCGGCCAGCACTTGCTCGTACTTCGTATACCGCTTGCCGATTTCCAATTGGTCGGCGGTCTTGTGCAGCTCCGCCTCATCGCGGCGACAAACCGCGGTGACTTCGGCGTCCGGATGCCGCTTGTAAATGGGGATGAATTCTGCCCCGAACCCCAGCCCCACAATCGCCGCTCGCACGGGCTTGCCTGTCGCCATCGTCGCCTCGCCTGGAAAGAGTCAGACCACCGCTCGTACAGCGTTTTATCTACGCTCGATGGTAACTCTCGCAACGGCCAGACGGAACCACTAAAAATGGGTCGCTGAGTCGCGCTTTTTCACAGCTTGCCAAACAGAAAAGCAAGCTGCAAACTTGCAGCGCCGGTTCACTCGGCCAGCTTCGACCGCAATCGCGGGATGATCGCCGTGGGGACGAACCGCGCGAGTTCTTCATCCCCGGCCAGCGGCGCGATTTGCTTGATCAGCGAACTGGAAACATGCGAGTACTGGTCGTCGGCCATCAGAAACACCGTTTCGACCTCCGGATCGAGCTTTCGATTGGCCAAGGTCATTGTGAACTCCGCCTCGATGTCGCCCAGCGTTCGCACGCCGCGGATGATGACCTTGGCGCCGCAGTCTCGGACAAACCGCACTGCCAAGCCGTCGAAGGGCTTGACGACGACGTTGGAGATATGCGACGTGGCTTGCCGAATCAGTTCCACGCGCTCCTCGGTCGAAAACAGCGGCTGCTTCTCGATATTCTGACCAACCCCGACGATCAGCTCGTCCACCAGGCGCGCTGAACGTTCGATGACGTTCAGGTGCCCCAACGAAATGGGATCAAACGATCCGGTATAGACAGCACGACGCGACATGCGATGAGATTCTCCCTGGCAAGGAAATCTTAACCGCCAAGACACGAAGACTCAAACAGCATTCGATACAAAGGATTCTATCTCAAGATCCTTTTAATCTTCTTACCCTTTGCGGCCTTTGCGCTCTTCTGTTCATAGATATTTTATGAACAGAAGTTCGCAAAGGTCGCAAAGGATTTGTTCGGAAGGCTCTTCTTCTGATGCACGTTTTTGCTACTGGTTCTCCCAGGCCGTTTGCTTGTCGTGTCTTCTGAATTTAGGACGTTTTCGCGAATGTGCCGAGAACTTGGATGAGCCGTTCGACGTCTTGATGATTTGTGTAGGCGTGCGGACTGACGCGGAGACGGCCGGCGCGGGCGGCAAGCGCGACGCCGTTCGACAGGCAATGCCGACGGACGGCAAGCAGGTCGTCGGCCGGATGTTCGAATGACACGATGCCGGACCGCTCGTCGCCCTGCCGCGGAGAAATCACTCGATAACCCGCCTTCCCCAATTCCTCGCAGAGATGATCGGTGATCTCGAGCAGCGCCGCCGCGATGTTGCCGATGCCGAGCGACTGCAAAAGCTCCATGCTCGCCCCCAGTCCAAGCATTCCCGGCACATTCAGCGAGCCGCCCTCATACCGTGAGGCGTCTGACTTCAGCGTCAACTCGATGCGCGTGTAATCCGACGAATGCACGACGCTATGGGCGCCTACGCCCATCGGCCGCAACAGGGGCAAGCGATCCCGCCGAATGTACGCAACGCCGGCGCCTTCCGGCCCCAGCAGCCACTTGTGTCCGTCGGCCGCCAGGAAGTCGATCGGCATCTCGCGTACGTCAATCGGAAAGACGCCAAGAGCTTGAATCGCGTCCACAAAGAATAGCGCGCCGCAACTCGCAGCAATTTCACCAATCGCCTTCAACTCGCGCCGGCACCCATTGGAAAAAGCCACCCAGCTAACCGTAATGACGCGCGTCCGTTCATCACAGCGGGCCGCAAGCTGGTTGTAATCGACGCGCCCCTCGGCCGTCGGCACGAGCCGCGTCTGCACGCCGCGACTGGCCTGGTTCATCCACGGATAGAGGTTCGACGGGTATTCATCGGCCAAGGTTACAACATTGTCACCCGCCCGCCAGTCGAGTCCCTCAGCAACTAGATTGATTCCAGCGGTCGTGTTGGGCACGAGGGCTATCTCATCGGCCTCGGCGCCGATGAGCCGAGCCGCCGCCTCGCGCATGCGGCGAAGCTGCGCCGCCCAGTCCGCCCAGCGCGTGTCGCCTTCCTCAACTGATTCCTGCACCCACCGGTTCATCGCGGCCGCGGCCGGCCCACTCACCGGCGCCACCGCCGCGTGATCGAAGTACGCCCAGCGGCGAGCCACCGGCATCTGCTCTCGCAGCCGCTGGCGCGTTCCCTCAATTGACGTCTCGGAATTCAACACCATATTCGTAGCCAATCTGTCAGGCGCTGCGAAGCCCAGAAGCAACGCTTCCAGGGCGGCCGTTACGGCCTATGATTTTAAGATAGCCGAACGCTTCCTCCGCGGGGAATGAGCCTGATGATTCTGAACGACAAAAGCCGCTTTGCCCTCGCAGCACTCCTCTCGCTGCTGGTGCTTGCCACGTCAGCGACGGCCCAGCCGCCACAGCTCGATTACGCCGCGCTCCGCGCGAAAATGGTCGCCGAGGACCTCGCGCCGTTCGGCATCACGAACAAGCGCGTCCTGGACGTCATGGCCAAGACGCCGCGGCATGAATTCGTCCTTCCAGCCTACCGGCCCTACGCCTACTACGACTCCGCGCTGCCGATCGGCGAACGTCAGACGATTTCCCCGCCCTTCATCGTCGCCTACATGACGCAGCAGCTCGATCCGCAACCCACCGACCGCATTCTCGAAATTGGCACCGGCAGCGGCTTTCAAGCGGCCATCCTCAGCCCGCTCGTGAAAGACGTGTACACAATCGAGATCGTGCCAGCGCTCGGCCAACGGGCCCAACGCACACTTGAGAGGCTCGGCTACAAAAACGTTCACAGCCGCATTGGCGACGGCTTCAAAGGCTGGCCCGAGCAGGCGCCGTTCGACAAGATCATCGTCACCTGCTCGCCCGAAAACATTCCGCAGCCGCTTGTGGATCAACTGCGCGAAGGCGGCCAAATGATCATCCCCGTAGGCGAGCGTTATGAGCAGAGCCTCACCCGCGTCACCAAGCGCAACGGTAAGCTCCAGCGCGAACCGCTTCAAGCCACGCTCTTCGTCCCGATGACCGGCAAAGCCGAAGAGTCGCGCCAGGTTCAGCCCGATCCGCTACATCCCAAGATTCACAACGGCGGCTTTGAGGACCTGCTCGCCAACACCGACCGGCCCGCCGGTTGGCACTACCTGCGAAAAGCGAAAGTCGTCAGCGACGGCAAGGCGCCCGAAGGCAAACACTGGCTGCACTTCGATAATCGCGAACCCGGCCGCGTCGGCGAAGCGCTGCAAGGCTTCCCCATCGACGGCCGACAGATCAGCCACCTCAAAATTTCCTGCCAATTGCAAACTTCGAACATCGCCGCCGGTCCCGATCCGACAGGCTTGCCGGCCCTTTACGTCGCCTTCTACGACGAACGTCGGGCCTCGATCGGCAGCGTCGAAGTCGGCCCCTGGCCAAAGCCATTCGCCTGGCGGCTGGAATCAGCGGAGGTCCGAGTGCCGCTCGCGGCGCGTGAGGCGATTCTGACAGTCGGGCTGAACGGCGCGACGGGCCAGATGGATGTTGACGATGTTCGCATTTCCGGGGCGGCGCCGGCCACGGCAAACCAATCTCAAACGCACGCGCCGGCGCGCTGATTGCACAGCTGGCAGTCGCCCCGCCAGCCGGACGTAAATCTCAGCCAAACGGCCCAACCGTTAAATTCGCTTAAGTCGCCGTAAGTTCCTTGATTTACGCCTCCTTGCTGCTATTCTGGCGATGGGTGTTGGCGGTTGCCCGCAATGGGCGCGAAGCGTCCAACGGGACGACTTTCAGATCCACTTTTAGGTCCTCAGGGGGAGAACACATGAGCATTTTGGGCAATGCGAAGCTTTGCCGGGCCGCGGCCGCGGTCGGCATCGTCGCGTTAGCCGCGAGCCAGGCCTTGGCCTGGGGCCGCGGCGGTTCTTATGGAAGCTATGGCAGCTACGGGAGCTATGGCTCCAGCGGCAGCTATGCCTCCAGTGGCAGCTACGCCTCATACGGCAGCTATGGGAGCTACAGCTCCTGCGGCAGCTCCGGCGGTGGCGGCGGGCTCTTCGCTCGCTGGCATGCGAAGAAAGCCGCGGCATCCTGCGGCAGCTACGGCTCCTACGGCAGCTATGCCTCGTGCGGCTCGTGCGGCTACACCGTCGCTTACAGCAGCTATGGTAGCTACGGCTCGTACAGCAGCTGCGGTTCCTCGGGTGGCGTCGTTTATGACGGCGGCGTGTACGACGGCGAGATGCAGCAGGGCGCGATGGGGAACACGCCGCCCACTCCGCCGACCCCGCCGCAAAACGGCGCGGCTCCGGCTGGAACTCCGCAGCCCGACATGAACAATCCGGCCGGCGCCCCTGGCGCTGGCGCTCCGGCCCCTGGCGCCCCGGCGGGCGGCAACCCCAGCGCTTCGGCCGACGAAGCCACCATCTGGGTGAACCTGCCGGCTGACGCCAAGGTGTTCGTCAACGACGCCGCCACCACAAGCGTGGGCGCCGAACGGCACTACGTCTCGCGCGGTTTGGAGCTCGGTCGCAGCTACTCCTACAAGCTGCGGGTCGAGTTCCAGCGTGACGGCAAGCCGGTCAGCGAGGACAAACTCGTTCGCCTGCAAGCTGGCGATGCGGTGAAGCTCGCCTTCGGCAACGGTGAAAAGACCGAGCAGCAGGCCGCCAAGACCGAGCTGAAGCTGCACGTCCCCGAAGCCGCCACGGTCACCCTGGCCGGCGCCGAGACGAAGCAGACCGGCGAAGTCCGCACCTACGCCACCTCGGGCTTGAACCCCGGCCAGCACTGGGACGGCTACACGGTCCGCGTGGAGCTGAATCGGGACGGCAAGACCCTGGTCGAGGAAAAAACCCTGTCTATCGAAGGCGGCAAGACCTACGAGCTGTCCTTCGACATGACGGGCGACGCGCCGAAAGTGGCCTCGGTCAACTAGCTCGGCACACTTAGATTTCGCTCTTGACTTACGAAAGCCCCCGCATCGGCGTTGACCGCTGCGGGGGTTTTTCGTTTGCTAGTGGTGACTTGGGGCGGGTGCCGCTGGCGTATCGCCAGTGTTGAAGTGGGTACTCGCGCGGCGCCTCTCACTGGCAACATGCCAATGGCACACATCAATGGCCTTTCCCAACAAGCCGCAACCCACGCATCAGCAGCTCGCGGGCGAGAAGAAGCCGGCGGCTCCGCCTGCGCCGGCTCCCGCCGAGGCTAAGCAAAAGACGAAGGCGAAATCAAAGCCGGCGTCGCCCTGGACCTGGCCGCCATTCGCGCGGGCGCTCGTTAGCGCCGCCGTCCTCTTTCAC
>JAICUM010000403.1 GCA_025935855.1 Pirellulales bacterium
CGTGAAGGAGGAAGTAAGGATGCTAGTACTTAGCCGCAAGATTGGCGAGAAGATTCATGTCGGCAACGATATCACGATCGAGGTTCGGCGGGTGGCCGGTAATCGCGTGACGCTAGCGGTGGATGCACCGCGAAACGTGCGGATTCTCCGCGGCGAGCTGCGCGAAGCGGCGCTGGAATTCGAGGTTGAGACGGAGCGTGAACCCGCCCGTCCGGTCGTGGTCACGCACCAACGGCTCGGCGCCATGCCGATGATGCCGCATGTGCTAGGTTAATCCCCTTGCTCGTTTGGATTGGCTTCGATCAATTCTCTCGACGAGTAAGGAACAAATATGGCGAAACGCCAATTTGATCGCATAAAAGCCGCCAGGCTTTGACCGGGCGGCTTTTTTGTTGCGCTTTTGAGGATAGGGATGATCGCTAAGCCGCAAGCGGCGGATGGCATGCCCACGTCGGCGGACCTCCGTGGGCATGGCACGCCTTCATTGGCTCGATAATCTGACATGCAAGCAACGGGCGAATCTTGCGGGAAGCCGTTGGATTCTCTACTCTTCGCGGCCACTTTTCCCTTTGCGAACCCTTAGCGGTTAGCCATTTCTTTTCATGTCGCGATTGGCTTCACCATGGACGGTGATCGGCGCTCGTCAGCGCGTGTTGACGCTAGTTGCTGCGCACGTTGTCGCGCTAGTCCTGTTGTGCGGCGGGTGCGCCTCGACGAGCAGCAGCAAATGGGTGTCGCTGCGCTCGACGCCAAAGAATCCGCTCACGGATGTCTTGGGCCTTGTTGCGAAGCAGGGCCCGAAGCCGACGCCGCGGACGCTGCAACTCTTGCGGCGATACGATCTCGACAAGAACCAAGGCGACAAAGCGGCGCTCCTGGCCGAGATTAGCGACATCAATCGCCGCGAACCGAACCGCGAGAATCTGTACGCGCTTGCCGAGCTTTCCTACATCGGCGCCAAACGCGCCGACGCGGCGATGAAATCCGAGGAAGCGCTGGAACTGTACGGCTCGTCGGTGCTGTACTCCTATGAGTACCTGTTCGACGGATCGTATCCGCTGCCGAGCAACGAATACGATCCGCAATTCCGCCGCGCCTGCGACCTATACAACGCGGCCCTGGAGAGCACGCTGCGCATCGTGCAAAAGTCGGGCGCGCTCAAGCCGGGCACGTCGCGCGTGATCAAGACCTCCAATCATGATTGCCAATTGGAAGTGCAGCTCAAGAGCCAGGGCTGGCATCCGGACGACTTCGATCACGTCGAGTTCGTTTCCGACTATGAGGTACACGGCCTGCGGAACCACTACCACAACTTCGGCCTCGGCGTGCCGCTGATCGCCGTGCGAAAGCATCACGAGGCGATGGACCCGGCCGAGCAGTACTACCCGCCCGCGCTGTCGTTCCCGGTGACGGCGTTTTTGCGAATCGATCCAAATTCCATTCGCGAATCCGACAGCCGCGTGACGCCCACTTCGACCGCGACGCCATCGTCGCTCGCCGAAGCCTCAGCCGCGCGCCGCACGCTGCACGTTGTCCTGGAGCTGCACGATCCGCTCGAAGAAACGAAGGTTGACGCTGGCGGGACGAAGATTCCGTTGGAAACAGATCTAAGCACACCGCTGGCGCACAATCTCAGCCAGCCGGCGCTCGACGAGGACAAGCTCTCGACGCTCGGCCTGTTGATGCCCGAGAAGGCCGAAAAAGCGAGCGGCCTCTACATGCTGGAGCCATATCGGGCCGACCGCATTCCGGTGGTCATGGTCCACGGCCTGTGGTCGAGCCCCGTCACGTGGATGGAGATGTTCAACGACCTGCGCAGCGACCCAGCCGTGCGGCAGTACTACCAGTTCTGGTTTTACCTGTATCCATCGGGGCAGCCGTTCTGGCTGAGTGCGGCTAAGATGCGTGAGGATCTAGCGCTTATGCGGAAATCGCTCGATCCGAAGCACCAGGCGGCGGCGCTGGACCAAATGGTGCTGGTCGGCCACAGCATGGGCGGCCTCGTTTCGAAGCTCCAAACGGTCGATAGCGGAAACGCGTTCTGGCGCACGCAGAGCGAGCATCCGTTTAGCGAGCTGCAGGCCGATCCAGAGATGCGGGCTCAGCTCGCGGCGGCGTATTTCTTCGAGCCCAACCCGTCGATTCGCCGGGTCATCACCATCGGCACGCCGTTCCGCGGGAGCGAATTCTCCAACGACATCACGAAGTGGCTGGGCCGCAAGCTGATTCATGTGCCGACGACGCTGCTGCTGGGTCGCAGCCAGCTCGCGTCGCGAAATCCGAATTACTTCCTGCCCACCGCGCCGCTGAACATCAACAACAGCATCGACTCGCTGTCGCCGAAGTCCACCTTCCTGCCGGTGCTGCTGGAGGCGCCCATCGGGCCGTGGGTGAAGTACCACAACATCGTCGGCAAGGCGCCGCGCGAGGGCGTGACGAACAAGGTGGCGATGTGGCTCGCCGGCGACGGCGATGGCGTGGTATCGCTGGCCAGCGCCGAGCTCGACAACGCGGCGTCGCAAATCATCGTGCCCGCCGATCACATGAGCGTCCACCGGCATCCGCAGAGCATCCTCGAAGTGCGACGGATTCTCATGCTGCACGTCGCCGAGCTACAGGGCATTCACGACGGCGGCAAGGTGAACTTCGCCAGCTCGGCGGAGGAGCCGCGATTCACTGCGGAAATCCACGCGCCCATCGAGACGCTGCCGGCAGCTGCGGTGCGCTAGGCGCGAACAACGCTCCGGCCAGAATGGCCGGACTATATAGCCGAGCCATTCTGGCTCGGCGATGTGACGCATGGCGCAGTCGCCGAGCTTTCCACTATTCACCGCGTGTGCGCGGCGAGCAGCTCACGCAAGGGACTGCGGCCGAGCTTCACGAGGTGTACGGACGAGCCAGCTTCCGGCTTGAGCGGAGCGGCGGCGAGCGCTTGCCTCGCTGCGCCAGGCCAAGAGTCCTCGTCATGCGATTGCTCGTCTCTCGCCTTTTCGTGTTCATCGTGCGAAATGGCCTTGGCGATTTCGCCGCGGAGGACCGGCACATGGGGCGGCGCCTGAATACCCAGCCTGACGGCCTTTCCCTTGGTGCGGACGACCGTGATGATCACGTCGTCGCCGATCTTGATTTGCTCGCCCTGCTTCCGTGTTAGGACCAACATGACACACACTCCGTTGTAGAAAGATGAGGCGGCTGGCTAGCCGCAGGTGACACGGCGGCCTCCTAACGCACAAGGCGTGCCGCCACATTGAAAGACGCAGCGGCAGGGCGAATGGTTCGATGGAATAACGACTTACGCCCGAACGCTGCTATCGCCTGTACAGCGACTTGGTGAACATTTGCCAAGAACTTGAAAAAACGGCAAAGAAGAGAAAGCTGTCAGCTATTAGCTATCAAGTGTAGCCATCTCGCTCGGCGAGGTAGCTGCTTCTCGCGGAACGAGAAGCCTACACTTGCGCTACGCTCCTTCGCGGCGGCGGGCCATGCGGTCGCGTAGCTTCGCGGCCAGCTCATACTGCTCGGCCGCCACGGCTTCAGCCAGTTGTTCGGCCAGCGACGGCCCCAGATGAAAGTGCGACTTGATCGAGGACTGCATCTCGCGGAGCTTTACGACGAAGACATCCTCGTCGAACATCTCGTCGGCATCATGCTGAGCGAATAGCGCCGCTAAGGCTTGCAAACCTTCATCAACGACGCGAACCGCTTCTTCCGGATGATCCGCTTGTAGCTTGGTGAGCGCCGTCGCCTGGATTTGCTGGAACATCACATACGGCCGATACTGTTCGTGGACCAGCGTCCACTCGCGATCTGTTGCGTTTGCGGAGCTGAAGTCCATGAGCCGCAGAGTGTGATCGGCGTCGGCCGCGGCGGCCGCGTATTCGTTGAGCGTCAGCCAGCAGATGCGGCGGTGATAGAACTGGTAGAACTCGCGGTCAACTTCCAATTGCCGCTCTTCGCCGAGCGTGAAGTCCGGGCCTTCGTCGAACGCCGCGGAGACGAGGTAGTCGTAATAAGTGGCAAAGCCGTGCGGCCGCTCGCCATCCGGCCGGCCTGTGGTTTCGAGTTGCAGGACGCCCATGTCCACCCGCATCTGCAACACGCGGCGGCCATCGGCGCCCGTCGCTTGTCGCACCACCGGTTTGCCGGGCTCGAATGGCCACTCGCGCAACAGGCGGTCAAGATTCTGTTCACGCGGTGCACGAGCCATGGCGAGGCGGTCGGATCGATTCGAGGGGGGTTGCCGTTAATAATCCTCCCATTGTACAAAGCCTGTGCCGGGCGGCGAGTGCGCAGCGCCAGCGACAAATCGACATAAATGTCGCTAAAAATCAAGAACGCCGCGGCCAGACTGTGTTTGCTTGGCCCAAGATACGCGGCGCGTCCTCAGGCCGCGCCGCCTTCGCCGCCCTCGTCGCAAAGAAGCGTTTCCTGCAAAAGCTCGATCTCGTCAACGTCGTGCTGGTCCACTTCGTCCAGCAGCTCGAGTATCCGGCGGCTGACGTCATCGAACTCTTCTTCCGGGAGGCCGGTCATCGACGTGACGGCCGGCGTCAGCTCTTCGAGCGTTTGCCGGAACTTGCGGTGCTGTCGCTCCAGCTTCTTCACGCGATGCTCCAGGTGCGGCTTCTCTTCGAGCACGATCTGCATGTAGCCGTCGGTCTCTTCGAG
>JAICUM010000346.1 GCA_025935855.1 Pirellulales bacterium
AAAAGACCCCCGACCCCGTTTGGCTGGCTGGCGACTGGCGGCTAGCCACTCACGTTCGCAGCGTGTCGCTCAGGGCGGCGGCGACGGGGACGAACATGAGGAGCGGGAGCCAGGCGGCCAGCGCGGGGCGGAGGACGCTCATCGAGCCGAGCGATTGGCAGCAGAGGGCCAGCAGCGTGAAGGCGGTGGCCACGCCGAGGCAGATGCTGATCGAGAGAAAAATGTTGCGGTTGCGACGCGAGACCATCAGCGGCAGGCCGAGCATCAGCAGCGTGCAGTCGGTGAGCGGCTGGACGATGCGCTTGTGAACGGCGACGCGGACATCGGCGCCGAGGTCGGTGCTGGGATTGCGGAGCTCGCTGACCAGCTCGCTCATCGAGGCGTATTTGCGCCATTGGGAGCCGGCGGCGAGGACCTGGAACGGCAGGTCGCTGGCGACGAAGACGTCGTCGGCGCCGAGCCAGGGCGCCTCGTGCGAGGTGACGATCACCGGTTCGTCCTTCACGGAGAGCGACGCCATGCGCTCCATGTGGTCGGGGCTGGTGACGTGCGACAGCACGAAGCCGGCGGGGTGGTCGTTGTTCGCGTCTACGTAATATGCATTCTTGGCGGCGAGCTGTTTGCCGTAGCGTGAGAGTTCCGGCGGCAGGACGAAGGCGGGCTTCACAATGCGGCGTTCGGCGGTGACGACTTTGTCGCCGCCGATGAGGACGTCGTGGCGATCGAAGCGGGCTTCGAGGTCGCGGGCGTTGTCGCCGCCGAGGTCTTTGGTGTCGCGGGTGAGCTCGTCGCGGATGCCGGGGATGGGGATGAGGACTTCGCGGTTCAGGACGCCGAGGAGGCTGACGGCGATGGCGGCGAAGATTAGCGGGCGAAGGATGCGGACCTTCGAGATGCCGGCGGCGAGGACGGCGGTGAGCTCTTGATGTCGCTGCAGCCACGTGACGGTGAACAGCGCGGAGACCATCGCGAGCACGCCGCTTGTGCCGTCGAAGAAGGCGAGGCTGTGATAGGCGTAGTACTGGGCCATGACGCCGAGGACGTTCTTTTCGCTCTTCTCGGCGTAGTTGGAAAAGTGGTCGAGGTGGCCGAAGGCGTCGATGACGATGTACAGGCCGGTGAGGCTGAGGAAGCACACCGCGAAGACCTGAAGGAACTGCCGCAGGAGATAGCGGTTGAGGATGAACATTTGCGGCGAGCAGCGGACGAGTCGTTGATGCGATGAGTCAGTCGACAAAGGCGGCGGAGAGTAGTAGACGAAAGGCGATAGCGTCAAGCGATCTGAGTTGCCGCAATCGCATGGCCACGTGGGCGGACCTCCGCGGCCATGCACACGGCGGGTGGCAATAGGGAGATAGCCGCGGAGCTACGCTCTGCAAGTGAAGTGGGGTGGCGGCCGTTTCGCCGCTGCTCCGGCGGGCTGTAAGCCCGCGGCTCGTGTGCTTGCACTTGGGTTGCTAGCAGGGACAATGGCGGCGAAATGTGTTTGGGCACTTGGGTTCGCCGGGCTATGAAGTTGTCGGTCACATCGGTGAGTGGGTGGCTGCCTCGGGTTCGTGGCGCGGCGGTGGAGTTGTTGTTTCCGGCGCGGTGTTTGGGGTGCGCGGCCGACTTGACCGCTGAAGCGGTCGCGCCAGGGCGGGATGGAGTGATGTTGTGTGGGGACTGTCGCGATCAGTTGCCGCTGGTCGAGTGGCCGGTCTGTGCGCGGTGTGCGGCGCCGGTTCCGGCGGCGGGCGGGGTCGTGCTGGAGTGCAATCATTGTCGCGAGGTTAAGCTGCGGTTTGATCGGACGATTGCGCTTGGGAGTTACGACGGCTTGCTGCGGCAATTGATCATGCGGATGAAGACCGATCGTAGCGAGCTGCTGGTGCATTTACTGACGGAGCTGGCGTGGCGGGAGCGGCGGGCGGAGCTGCAATCGCTTGACGTGGACGTGGTGACGGCCGTGCCGATGCATCCGTGGCGGCGGTGGCGGCGGGGGACGAATCCGCCGCGGGCGATGGCCCAGCGGCTGGCGGAGAAACTGCGCGCGCCTGCGGCGGGCGGCATGTTGCGGCTTTTGCGAAATGTGCCGGCGCAGGTGGGGTTATCGCGGCCGGCGCGATTTCGCAATGTGCAAGGCGAAATGGCGGTGAGGGCGACGTATCATTTGGAGGCCGCGCATGTGCTGCTGGTCGATGATATCCTCACGACCGGCGCGACGTGCAGCGAGGCGGCGCGCGTGCTCAAGCGCGCGGGGGCGAAAGAGGTGACGGTGTTTGTCGTGGGGCGGACGCCGTTGGATTGACTGAAAGCGTGTACCCAATTTGCACTGGCAAGATGCCAGTGGCACCCTGTTGCAGATGCCTATCTGATTTGATGGATTCGTTACAGTCACAGAATGAGAAGAAGGCGGGGGCGCTTGATCCGTTCCGGCGGGCGATCGTGCGCGGGCTGGGGGTGCTCTTGCCGCCGCTGTTGACGGTCGTGATCATTCTGTGGGCTTGGAACACGGTTGCGAACTATTTGCTGGTGCCGGCGGAGAGCACGGCGCGACGGATTCTGCTGAGCGAACACGAGAAGTACATTGTCGGCCGCGACCAGGTGCCGGCGAACCAGGTGTCGAAGGGCCGGGTGCTGATTCAGGGCGTGCCGTACCGACAGACCGGCGACGGCAACTTCATCCCGGCGGTGCATTATGACGAGGCACTGCAATACGCGGGGCTGAGTCCGCTGCCGAATTCGGCAGAAGGCGTGTACCGGCTGTACGTCGATCGGAAGTATTTGCCGCGGTACATTGTCATTCCGATTTTCCTGTGCGTGTTTTTGCTGACGCTGTATTTGCTCGGCAAATTTCTGGCGGCGGGCGTGGGGCGGTTTTTTTGGACGGGGTTCGAGCGCGGCATTACGCGGCTGCCGCTGGTGCGGAACGTGTATTCGTCGGTCAAGCAGGTGACCGACTTCATGTTCAGCGAGCGGGAAATCGAGTACACGCGGGTGGTGGCGATTGAGTACCCACGCAAGGGGCTGTGGCAGATTGCGTTTGTCACGGGCGAGAGCCTGCTGGACGTGGCCACGGCGGCGAACGAGCCGGTGATTACCGTGTTTTTGCCATGCTCGCCGATGCCGCTGACCGGGTACACGGCGATCGTGAAGCGGAGCGAGACGATTGATTTGAACATCACGATGGAGCAGGCGCTACAATTCATCGTGAGCTGCGGCGTGGTGTTGCCGCCGCAGCAATTGGCCCAGTCTTTGGCGCGGCAGTCGGCGGTTCACCCTGCCCTGCCCTCGTTGGAATTATGAAGCCGTTGCCATTGTTTCGCACGATTCGTATCGGCACGCGTGGGAGCAAGCTGGCGCGCTGGCAAAGCGATTGGGTGGCCGGGGAGCTGCGAAAACTTGGAAACGAAGTTGAGATTATCGAGATTGCGACTAAGGGGGACGTACAGCAGCAGGGATCGGTTGCATCGCTGGGGATTCAAGGGCTCTTCACGAAGGAGATCCAGACGGCGGTCTTGCAGGGGCGCGTGGATTTAGCGGTTCACAGTCTGAAAGATCTGCCGACGCGGCAGGTCGCTGGATTGGCGCTGGCCGCGACGCCGCCGCGGGAGGATCCGGCGGATGCGCTGGTGACGAACAAGGCCGGGACGCTGGCTGATTTGCCGTCGGGTGCTCGCGTGGGGACGGGGAGCTTGCGGCGGCGAGCGCAGTTGCTGCACTTGCGGCCGGATCTCGAGGTCGTCGGCATTCGCGGAAATGTGGATACGCGTTTGCGGAAGCTGGATGAAGGTGAGTACGACGCGATTGTATTGGCGGCGGCAGGGTTGGAGCGGTTGGGGTGGGGCGATCGGATCAAGGAGCGGTTAAGTCCGCCGCGGATGTTGGCGGCGCCTGGGCAAGGGGCGCTGGGGATTGAGTGCCGGGAGGATGACGGTGAGGCGATTGAATTGATGCGTCGGTTGGATGATTTGCCGACGCGGTTGGGAGTGACGGCGGAGCGGACGTTGTTGGGAGCGCTCGATGGAGGATGCTCGGCGCCGATCGCGGCATGGGGGCGAGTAACCGATGGGCGATTGTTGGTCGATGCGCTCGTGGCGGATGTGGAGGGGCGGCGAGTGTTGCGGGCCGGGAAGGTTGCGGAGTTGCCGCGGGCCGGGGATTTGGTCGAGCGTGCGGCGGAGGTTGGGCGGATCGTCGCGGGCGAATTGTTGGAGCAAGGGGCGGCGGAGTTGATTGCGGCGGCGCGGGGGTAGTGGTTTTTAGCGTTGGCGGTATGACGACGCGCATGGTGTCGCCCCTCCGGGGCTTTGCGTTTCTTTTCGCTGCGTTACCGGTGGCTTACGCCACCGGCTAGGCGCTGCCGCCGCTTGGCGGCTGAGTGGATTCCGGTACTTGAACAAGTTTGCGGTGGCATATCTTTGCCGCTTCAACCCCCTCCCCAGCCCTCCCCTCAAGGGGGAGGGAGCCGGATGTTAATCTGATCGGGAATCGGCAATGTTTGCTGCTTGACGTCGCGATCGACCGGCAGGTGTTGCCGATAGCGTTGCCGGTTGGCGGCGGTGCTTGCAGGTCGCATTGTTGATTCGCCTGCGTTTCTGGCGGCTTTTCGACTTCGTCATCTCTCGGCACGCGGCGTGCATTGGGGCGGGCGACCGAACCAGCAGGGGGGCAACGCCTGCTTGAGCGGTTCTCTTCGATGCCCTATGGGATGTACATCTCGGCCGAAGGCGCGCAGATTCAGCAGCAGCGCCTGCAGGTGATCGCGAACAATCTCGCGAACATGGAGACGGCGGGCTTCAAGCGCGACGTCCCGATGTTTCAGGCGCGGTTCGCGGAGGCGATTCAGCAGGGTCTCGACTACTCGGGCAGCCGCACGCAGAACGACTTGGGCGGCGGCGTGAAGATGATGGGGGTCGAGACGGATTTCGCCAGCAGCAGCCTGCGCGAAACGAACATGCCGACGGACTTCGCCGTGAATGGCGACGGGTTTTTTCAGGTTCGCGGCCACGACGGCAACGTGTATCTGACACGGGCCGGGAATTCCACGATCGATGCGCAAGGGCAGCTGGTCACGCAGACCGGGAACATGCCGGTGCTCAGCGACGCGGGCGACCCGATTGTCTTGTCGCCGGGGACGCCGTGGGAGCTTTATCCCGGCGGGAAGATTTCACAGGACGGGAACTCGATCGCGATTGGGCTGGCGCAGCCGCAGTCGCTGGGGGATTTGGTGAAAGTGGGCGACAACCTGTTCAAGCCGCTGGGCGCGACGGCGCCGGTGGCTGATCCGGTGCGCGACATTCGGCAGGGGTACCTGGAACAGTCGGGCGTGAATCCGACGCGCGAGATGATGGAGATGATCTCGACGTCGCGGGCGTTT
>JAICUM010000008.1 GCA_025935855.1 Pirellulales bacterium
GCGACTTGGCGTTCGGCGGCGCGCACATCCGGCCGACGGCGCAGCAAGTCGGCGGGCAGGCCGACGACTACTTCCCGCGGCGCGACGGGGATTCGGCCTTCGCCGATGCGCGCGTAAAGATCCTCGGGCGGCATGCCCATGAGGATGCAGAGCTGGACCACGGTTTGCCGCAGGCTGATGGACAGTTCGACAATCGCGGCTTGAGTCGCCGCGAGGGTTGTTTCCGCTTGATCGACGTCGAGCTCGCTGATCGTTTGGGCGCGGAATCGCGCCTGGACGATGGCCAAGGTCGAGCGCTGGATCGCGACGTTTTGCTGAGCGTTGCGGATGCGCTGCTCAAGCGTGCGCATCTGTGCATAAGTCGACGCGATGTCCCCTAGCAGCGTGACCAGCGCGGCGTCGTAGTTGAAGACCTGCCCATCAAGAACGGCCTGGTCAGCTTCAATGGCCCGGCGGTAGCGGCCCCAGAAATCAAGTTCCCAGGCGAGATTGAAGCCCGCGTTCCATTGGTTGAAGAATTGCGGTTGCGTGCTCAAGGCGCCCGCGGACGACGTCTGCTTACTCACTGACAGCCGTTCGTAGCTGCCCACGGCTTGTTGCTGCTGCGGGAAGAGATTGCCGACGTCGATGGCGAGCTGATAGCGGGCCTGCAGCACGCGGGCGCCCGCCTGGCGAAGAGTAAGGTTCTGTCGATAGGCGGTGCAGATCAGCTCATCGAGCACCGGGTCGTTGAAAAGCTTCCACCAGCGCACCATGTCTTGCGGATCTTCGTGGACGCGCTCATCGCCGGAGTCGATCCACTTGGGCGCGACGGGCGCCGGCGGGCGAACATAGTTTGGGCCGACTTTGAAGCCATTGCGCACGTACTCTCGCCAGGGCGTGCAGCCGCTTGCGAGCAGACACAACAAGACCGCGGCGAGTTGGCAGAAGCGCGATGACAAGACGGCTGTCGGCCCCGATCCGGCAGAAACAGAAGATCCGCGACAATCGGCTTCATCGGCATGGACGATACAACCGGATTGCGAGGCCCTTGCTAGCGTGGTGCAAGCGGCCTAACCGGCACAGCTTCCGCTGAATGGCTAGCGGACATGAGGTGCTGTCACTGATCGCACGCCGCAATTCGGCCGTCGTGATTAATCCGGCCGTAACGCTTTGTTTCCCTGCCCGGAAGCACCTCGTCCAGCACGCCGATCATTTAGGCCCTGAATCACATAGAAGAAGATGGGCGTCAAAAATACGCCGAACAGCGTGACGCCCACCATGCCACCGAACACCGCGGCGCCGAGCGTCCGTCGCATCTCCGAACCAGCGCCGGTGGCAATGACCAGCGGCACGATGCCAAGAATGAACGCGAATGAGGTCATCAGAATCGGCCGCAAGCGAAGCCTGACGGCTTCGAGAGTCGCTTGCCGCCGGGTTTCGCCGGCCTCGCGCTGCGCCTTGGCAAATTCCACGATGAGAATGGCGTTCTTGCTTGCCAGGCCCACTAGCACAATGAAGCCGATTTGTGTGAAGACGTTCACGTCGTCGCGCGATAGTTGAACGCTGACCACTGAGCACAACAAGCACATTGGCACCACAAGGATGACGGCCAGTGGCAGCGACCAGCTTTCGTATTGAGCGGCGAGAACGAGAAAAACAAACAACACCGCCAGCGCGAAGAAGTACATCGCGCTGTTGCCGGCCTCGCGCTGCAAATAGGCGATATCAGTCCATTCGACCGCCATTGAGTGCGGCAACTCCGACTGGGCAATTTCTTGGGCCAATTGAATTGCCTGGCCGGAACTGGTTCCGGGCGCTGCTTCGCCAGAAATGGCGGCCGCGTTGTACAAATTGTATCGGAAGATCGAAACGGGCCCCGCGATATCGCGAACGTCCATCAGCGTCGCAAGCCGAACCATCTGCCCCTGATTGTTGCGGACCTGAAGTTCGCGGAGCTTCGGGACCTGGCTGCGGAACTTAGGGTCGGCCTGCAAGTTGACCTGCCACGTGCGGCCGAATTCGTTGAAGTTGTTGACGTAAAACGAGCCAAAGTATATCTGCAGCGTGTTGAACAATTCGGCCACTGAAACGCCCAAGGCGGCGCATTTCGTGCGGTCGATGTCCAGATAAAGCCATGGCGTGTTGGCGCTGGCGCTGTTGAAGAGCGATTTGAGGCCGGGCGTGCGATTGCCCCGGTCGACGATTTGCTGCGTGACGCGCTGCAATGCCGCCAAGCCAAGATTGCCGCGATCTTCGACGATCATCTTGAAACCGCCAGTAGCGCCCAAACCCTCGATCGGCGGAGCGCCAAACGACGTGACGATCGCGCCTCGAACCTCGGCCTGGCATTTTGCGCGCAGGGCGCTTCCGATGGCCGACGCTGACAGTTCATCGCTATTTCGCTCGTCGAATGGTTTAAGCATCACGTACATCGAGCCGAGATTGGGCGCGTTAGCGTTCAGAATGAGCGACTGGCCGGCGATACTTACCGTGTGGTTGACGCCTTCGGTTTCGCCCGCGAGTTTTCCGATGCGCGACATGACGCGTTGCGTTCGTTCGACGGAGGCGGATTCCGGCAGTTGGACGTTCAGTAACAAGTAGCCTTTGTCTTGCTCGGGGACAAAACCCGTCGGGGATCGCTGGAATTCCCACCACGTGAGGCCCAGCAGGCCGCCGTATGCTATCACGGCGATGGTGCTGATTCGCAAAAGACCGCCGACGGCCGTGCCGTACAATGCGACGATACGGTCGAACCAGGCGTTAAAGCCGCGAAAGAACGCCCCGAGCACACGATTGACGGGGCCAATGATGATCCAACCGACAAGCCCGCCGACGAAGGCGCCGGGAACGAAATACGCGGCGTCGATCGCCCACGGCATCCAGGAAGACGGAGTGAAATCAAGCTGAGCAATGCGTTGTCCCAGAAATTGGCGGCCGAGCCAGACGGTGAGCAGTCCGCCCAGGAGCCCGAAGAACCACCAAGGCAACGCTTCTTTGGGATGGTCATGTCGCTCGTGGCCTTCCTCTGCCTTGAAAATGACGGCGGCCCGAGACGGCGTCATCGTGATGGCGTTGATTGCGGAAATGATGGTCGAGACGGAAATCGTGACGGCGAACTGACGAAAGAATTGCCCGGTGACGCCGCCAAGGAAGCAGCACGGAATAAACACGCAACTTAGGACGAGCGTGATGGCGAGAATCGGCCCGGTGATTTCGTGCATGGCCTTAATGGTGGCGCTGCGCGCGTCCAGGCCGCTGGCAATCTGCCGTTCGATGTTTTCCAGCACCACGATGGCGTCGTCCACGACGATGCCGATGGCAAGCACAAGGCCGAAAAGCGTGAGGTTGTTCAGCGTGAAGCCCATCGCAGCCATGACCGCGAATGTTCCGATCAGAGAAACAGGGACGTCGATCATCGGCAGGATCATCGCCCGCCAATCCTGCAGGAAGAGAAGAACCACGAGAGCGACCAAGATCACCGCGTCGCGGAGCGTGCGGAACACTTCATTCACCGACTCGCGGATGAAAGGCGTCGTGTCGTAAACGATGCGGTAGTCGAGACCTTCGGGAAATCGTGTTTTCAATTCCCGCATCTTGGCATACACCTGCTGCGCGGTGTCCAGGGCGTTCGAGTCCGGAAGCTGATAGATCGAGAGCGCGACAGACGGCTGCCCATCCAGCGTGCACGACTGCTCGTACTGTTGCGAACCAAGCTCGACCCGAGGCGCGCCGTTCGCGTTGCGCGTGACGACGTCGCGCAGGCGAACGATGCCGGTCGATTGGGCGGCGGTATTCGCGGCGACGGCCGAATTTGCACTCCCTACCGTCCCGGGCGCTGCTGTGGCTGGAGCTCCGGCGGCGATTGCCGTTCCCGTCGGCACGGCGGCCTTGATGATGATGTTCGCAAACTGCTGCGGATCGGTTAGCCGTCCGAGCGTGTTGATCGTCAGTTGGAATTGCTGTCCGGGCGGCGCCGGCTGCTGACCGATTTGTCCCGCCGCGATCTGCAGATTCTGCTGTGCGATCGCCGAGACGACGTCGCTGGCCGTAAGATTCAGCGCAGCAAGCTTGTCGGGATCCAGCCATGCGCGGAGGCTGTAATCTCGCTGCCCGAGATAGGTCATTCCCGCCACGCCGGGCAGCCGGCCAAGCTCGTCTTTGACGTAAATCGTCGCATAGTTACTCAAGAAGATGTCGTCGTACGCTCCGTTCGGCGAGACCAGGTTCACGATCATCAGCGTGTTGGGCGACATCTTCTTGACGTTGATGCCTTCGTTCTGCACCAACGCGGGAATCACCGGAAGCGCCAGCGATACGCGATTCTGAACCAGCACCTGGGCCATGTCGGAGTTCATGCCCAGTTCGAAGGTGACGACCAATTTGTAGGCGCCATCGTTGGTCGATTGCGAGGACATCGAGACCATGCCCTCGACGCCGCTCACTTGCGCCTCGATGGGAGCCGCGACGGTGTCGCGTATTGTCTGGGCGTTCGCTCCGGGATAAAGCGCCGTCACGAGCACCGTCGGCGGCGACACATCGGGATACTGCGCCACGGGAAGCGTGAACACGGCGACGCCGCCGGCGAGGACAATCACCACGGAGATGACGGTGGCGAAAATCGGCCGATCGACAAAGAATTCCGCAATCACCGCGATGCGCTCCTGCTACAGCAAAATGTTCTTGGCGGCCGGCTTAATCGCCGAGGTTCTTGCCCAACTTCTTTCGATAAACGCGAAGCGACTCACGAATGGCAATCGTTAACAACAGTCCGACCGCCGCTCCGATCGCTGGGGCCCAGCGCACGTCGGTCGCTTCCAAGGCGGTCAGCAAGAACCCGATCACGCCGCCCAGCAGCGCACCGAGCAGAGCGGTCGTGACCCAGCGCACGCGCTCGACTGTCATGAATCGCGACTCGTCCAGCCCCTGGATGACGTAGAAGAACACCGGCGTCAAGAAAATGCCAAAAAGAGTCACCCCCAGCATGCCGCTGAAGACCGCCGTGCCGAGGGACCGCCGCATCTCCGCGCCGGCGCCGGCGGCGAACACCAAAGGCAACACGCCGAAAATAAAGGCAAACGAGGTCATCAGAATTGGTCTGAGCCGCAATCGGGAAGCTTCTCTGGTCGCCTCGAAGCGGGGCTGGCCTTCATCCTCGTGCAGTTGCCTGGCAAACTCGACGATCAGAATCGCGTTCTTGCATGCCAGTCCAACCAGTACGATCAATCCGATTTGTACAAAGATGTTCAGATCGCGGTGAGTGCCCAAGACACCGACCATCGAGCATAACAGGCAGAGCGGGACGACAAGAATCACTGCCATTGGCAGCGACCAGCTTTCGTACAGCGCCGAGAGCGCCAAAAAGACACTCGCCACCGACAGCGCAAAGACGTAAAACGACGTGTTGCCGGCGCGCTTTTGCATGAACATCAGCTCGGTCCAGTCGGCCTTCATGCTCAATGGCAGCGACTGCTCGGCCAGCCGCTGTACCTGTTCAATCGCCATTCCGCTGCTGTAACCGGTTTGCAGATTGCCGGTAATGGCTGCGGAGGAGTACAGGTTGTAGCGATTCACGGTCGTGGGGCCGTTGATCTCGCGGACGTCGACCAGTGTGCCGAGCGGCGCCATTTGCCCGCGGTTGTTTCGCACCTGCAGCAGATTGATTCGATCGACGCGATTGCGGAATTTCCCTTCGGCCTGCAAGGTGACCTGCCAGTAGCGACCGTAGGCGTTGAAACTGTTCACATACAACGAGCCGAGCATGATGTTCAGCGTTTGATTGACGTCGTTCACCGAGACGCCGAGCGAGGCGGCCTTCAGCCGGTCGATTCCGAGGAAGAGCTGCGGAACGCGGGATCGGATTTCCGTGCTCACGCCGACCAGGCCGGGAACGTTCTTTTGTAGTTGCTCGACCAACGCCTCCGTCTGTTCCTGCAAGGGCTGTAAACCGATGTCGCCGCGGTCCTCGACCATGACCTTGAACCCGCCCGCGACGCCTAGACCGGGCACGGGGGACGCGCCAAACACCGTGACCTTCGCGTCTTTCACCTTGTCGGCGAATTCGCGACGCAGCCTCGCCATGATTGCCGTGTCCGGCAGCCCATGGCGCTCGGAAAAAGGCTTTAGCACGATGAACATTGACGCGTAATTGGGGCTTGTTCCACGTAAGACGAAGGACATCCCCGCAATGCCCACCGAGTGCGCGATGCCTGGCGTAGCGCTGGCGATTTCGGCCAACTTCTCGACGGCATCTTCCGTGCGCTGGAGAGACGCCGCGTCAGGCAATTGAATGCTGCAAATAATTCGGCCCTGATCCTGCTGGGGCACGAATCCCACCGGCGCTTTGCTGAACAAGAGCCACGTTAACGCTAACAGTCCGACGTAGCCGGCGAGCACAATCACCGCCAGCCTCATCATCCAGGCGACTGTCCAGGCATAGGCGCTCGTGCTCAGCCCGAAGCTCCAGTTGAACAGTCGAAATCCCCAACCGAGCGTGTGGTTCAGGAACCATGTGAGCGGATCGCGGCGACTTCCATGCGGCTTTAACAAGATCGCCGCGAGAGCCGGGCTGAGCGTGAGGGAGTTGATCGTCGAAAAAATGGTGGAAACCGATATCGTCACCGCGAACTGTTGAAAGAACTGGCCAGTAATGCCGCCGACAAACGCGCAGGGCACAAACACGGCGCACAACACAAGCGCCACGGCAATGATCGGGCCGGTTACTTCGTCCATGGCCTTGCGGGTGGCTTCGCGCGGTTGCAGGCCGCGTTCGAGCCATCGTTCGACATTCTCGACGACGACAATTGCGTCATCGACCACAATGCCAATGGCCAAAACCAAGCCGAACAGCGAAATGTTGTTCAAGCTGAAGTCGAGCGCGGCCATCACGGCGAAGGTGCTGATGATCGCCACCGGAACGGATACCATGGGAATGATCACGCTTCGCCAGCTTTGCAGAAACACCAGCACCACGCCTGCCACGAGCGCGGTCGCTTCCAGCAGCGTTGTCACGACATCGGAAATGGACTCACGGGTAAATGGCGTGGTGTCGTAGGCGATTACGTAATCCACGCCGTCCGGGAAGCGAGTTTTGAGCTCCTCCATTTTTGCCCGCACATTGTCGGCCACCTCCAAGGCGTTCGTACCCGGTAGTTGATAGACGGCAATCCCGACCGAAAGTTTTCCGTCGAGAAGGCAGGACTGGTTATAGTTCTGTGCGCCTAATTCGATGCGGGCGATATCGCGAAGCCGGACTAAGCCAACAGAAGGGTTGCCTGGACCGGCGGTCATTGCTGCTGCGCCGCTTGTTCCGCTAGTGGAGAATGGAGGCGTCGAGCCAGATGGGAGGGCTGCGGCCGCACCCGAGCTCGCCGTAGTGTCCATCGCCGTGGCCGACTGAGCTGCGGCGCTTCCACCAGCGGTAGACGAGGCGCTATAAAGCCCGCCGCCGAACGCACTTGAACCAAAGAACCCGCCGCTCAATGAAGTGGTCGAGCTCGCCGCCGACGCGCTCGTGCCGCCGCCTGGGGCGCTGCCTCCGCCCACGGTACTGACGCCCGTCGATGGCAGGGCGCTTGCGCCGTCCAGTCTTGGCCGCGACGCCGCCCCGGACGCGGCCAAGGAGGTCGCTGCGCTGCGTAGCATGGACGACATGCTGGTCACCCGAGCGCTTTGTGGGTAGGCCGTGACGCCAAACGTCCCGGCACGTGAAGCCGACCCCGAGGCGGCGATTGAAGTGGTCAATGAATTCGACGCGGCGGCCATCGAAATCGCTTGCCTCGGTCTTGTTGTGACCAGCTCGGGCGGCGTCACCTGGGACGCTTTGACAATGATGTCTCCGAATTGCTCCGGGTCCTCCAGGCGCCCGAGGGTATCGATGGGAAGTTGGAAAGATTGCGCACGAGGCGCCGGCGACTGGCCGACCTGCCCAACTGGAGCGTCGAGATTCTGAGCACGAATGGCCGCCGCGACGTCGAGGGCCGTCATGTTTCGCGCCGCGAGTTTCTGCGGATCAAGCCATACGCGGATGCTGTAGTCGCGCTGCCCTTGATAGTTGATGTCCGATACGCCCGGCACGCGCAAGAGTTCGTCGCGGACGTGGATCGTCGCGTAGTTGCTGAGGAAGATGTTGTCGTACCGCCCATCAGGGGAGATAAAATTCACGATCATGAGGATGTCGGGCGTGCGCTTGCGGATCGTGATGCCCTGGTTCTGCACCTGCGTGGGCAATTGCGGCATGGCCAGCGCGACGCGGTTCTGGACCATGACGAGCGCCGTGTTGAGATCGATGCCGATGTCGAACGTGACGGTGAGCGTGTAGGAGCCGTCATTCCCCATTTGCGAGGACATATACAACATGCCCTCGATGCCGTTGACGGACTGTTCGACCGGCGCGGCGACTGTCTCGGCGACAACCTGCGCGCTGGCGCCGGGATAATTGATCGTGATCGAAATGCCCGGCGGCGTGATGCGGGGATACTGGGCGATGGGCAAGGAGAAGAGTGCGATCCCGCCGATCAGCGTCATCGCGATCGACACCACCGAGGCGAAGATGGGGCGATCGATAAAGAAGCGGGAGATCATGTTGCGGGCACGCGCTTCAAACCAGCATGTCGGATTGAAGTCGCTGCATGAGGTAGGCCAGCTTGTTACTTGGCAGCGGCTGGTTGGCTTTGATCGCCGGAAGCACTTGGAGCGTTTGTCCCGGCGTCGAGCGAAGCCGGCCTCACTACCGGGCGTGTCGCATTTGGGGCGAATTTGCTCGATGCGCCGGCGTTCTGTGGCTGGACGTCAACTGCTTGCCCCGCTGACGACGCAGGAGTGGTAACCGGACCAAGCGTGGGCATCGGGACTCGATCGGGGATGATCGGCAGCCGCGGCCGCACCTGTTGGATGCCGCCCACGACCAGCCACTCGCCATCCTTGATCCCGCTGTCAATTACGCGCAAGCCATCTTCTTGCAAAGGCCCGGTTTCTACTCGCCGCTGTTGCGTCGTGTCTTTATCATCGACGACATACAGGTATTTAATTCCCTGATCCGACCCGATCGCGCGATCAATCACCAACAGTGCCTCGTGCGGCTTGCCCAGCGGCAGTCGAACGCGCACGAACATTCCTGGCGAAAGCAGCCGGATGCCGCCATTGGGCCGGGGGTTCGGCAGTTCCGCGCGAGCGGTGATGCTTCCGGTCCCTGGGTTGATCTGATTGTTGACAAAGTTCAGCGTGCCTCGATGCGGAAAGTTCTCTTCGCCCTCCAAACCGATGAACACCGGAAACTCACCTTGCTGGTAGCGCTGAATCTTCCCTTCGTTGATCGCACGCCGCACGCGCAGCACGGTTGTTTCATCAATGTCGAAGTAAACGTACATGGGGTCGTTTGACACCACGGTCGTCAGCTGTGTCTGATCCTGATTTACCAGGTTGCCGGGTGTCAGATAGTAGCGGCTGATCTGCCCGTCAATCGGCGAGGCAACCTTACAGAATTCGAGGTTCAACTTGTAGATCTCGAGGCTAGCATTGGCCGCCTGCACCGATGCGACCGCCTCCTCCAGCGCCGCCTGGTAGCGATCTAAATCTTGCCGACTGATGGCGCCGGGCGTTTTCGACAACTGCTTCGCGCGTTCATTGTCGGCGTTTGCTTCCTTGACTCGCGCTTCGTTGAGGAGCACCTGGCCGTACGCCTGATCGTACTGGGCTTGATACGGGCGCGGGTCGATTTCAAACAGCAGTTCGCCCTTCTTCACCTCGGCGCCTTCCTGGAAGGGCGTGCTGACAAGATAGCCGGTGACCCGTGGAATGACGCTCACTGCTTGCGGCGATTCCACCCGCCCCGTGAAGTCCACGAAGTCGGTCACTTCGCGGCGAATCGGCTGGCTGATGGGAACGGTCGGCGGCGCCGCGGGGGCGGCGTTCTGTGCGCGTTGATTGCAGCCAGCAGCAACGGCGAATAGCGAGATGCTCAAAGCGATCCAACGGGCAGACCCGTGAGCCTGAAACTTTCGAACATTGCTGCGTAACCAGCGCTGGCCGCGAAAATCGACCGGCTTCAGCTTAAAAACACGAAGGCATTTCCTATCCGGATTTCGATCCATAGTTAATCGGCCTTCGCAGTGTCTTCAGCGCGCAGCGGGAGCCATGTACCTGACAATTGTGACTCGCTGACGATAGTCAGACTAGTGCAGATAGAGACGCGCGCATCTGCGAAGCTGTGGACGAACTAAAGCGGCCAGCGCGGTTTGGGTCGTCCTCACACGTCGTGGCGATCACTTCTGAAAGCGTGCGGCAGATCGCTCGGTTTCCAGGCCGGCGTCACCATTGGCGGCCATGCCGGAAGAGAGCCGCGCTTGGAGTTTTTTGAGGGGTTCTGCAAATGCCGCCTCCCCTACAAGATTGTGCTGCTCGTAGGGATCCTGGTTCAGGTCGTACAACTCTTCTGCCGGTCGGCGATAGTAGCGGTCGACCAAGAGCGCGGCAGGTTTGTCCGTTTGCGCCTTTGCCACCCACGAAGTCCAATACTCTCGTCCATCCACGGCCTTGCCAAGATCGATGTGGGTGTGGTACTCGGATTCCGGCCGGAGGTTACGGATATATTTGAATCGATCCGTGCGAATGGATCGCATCGGGTACTCATTCATCTTGCCATCGCCGCTGTGCGTGCCGTAGAGGACGTCACGAGAAGAGGGCGCCGATTCGGTCAGCGCGTGTAGCATTGATTTGCCATCCAAACCGTCCGGCGGATTTCCACCGCCGGCCTCGATCAGCGCGGGCAGAACGTCCATGAGAGAGAGCAGCTCCTCCGACCGCGACATCGGCTTGATTTGGCGCGGCCAGACGGCGAAGAACGGCACGCGCATGCCGGCGTCATAAAGATTCCATTTTCCAAACGGCCACTGGGCGCCGTGATCGCTGAAGCTGATGAACAGCGTGTCGTCGCCCAGGGTTTGATAGGCCGTGACGAATACAGCGCCAAGATCGTCGTCCATTTTCTCGATGGCCGCGTAGTACCGCGCTCGCCAATGACGCGTTTCCGGGGTATCGACGTGCGTCGGCGGCAAATGAAGTTTGTGTTCGTCCACTGAGACGTCAGCCTCGGGCCAGGGAACGTGCGGCCAGTTGGTTCCGACCATCAAACACAGCGGGCGGTCAGATTTGCGCTGCTTTAAGAAGGCGACGGCCGCTGAAACGCACGCGTCGTCGTGGAATTTGAAGTGCTCCGCCCGATCAAAGCCGTATTGCTGAACTTGCTCGTAGTGCGCCACCTTGCCGATGGCGACGGTTTCGTAGCCGAGCTCCTTGAGATAGGCAGGCAGCTTTTTTACCTCGGGCCGCGGCGGCTGATGATTGAACATCGATCCGTTGCGCACCGGCGCCAGGCCCGTTAGGATCGCCGCGCGACTGGGAGCGCACGACGGCGACGCCGCGAAAACATGCGTGCAGGTAATTCCGGCTGCCGCCAGTCGGGCCATGTTGGGCGTGTGAACATCCTCGTTGCCAGCCACCGACGAATCGAGGTAGCTGAGATCATCCGCGATGAATACCACCAGGTTAGGCGGGGCAGCCACCGCTAATGCGCCGCTCATCAGCGAGGTAAGCAGTACGATCAACCAGATTCTCATGCACCAAGCTTAGGTAATGGCGTTCTCTCAAGCCAGCTAGTTGACGCGCACTCAAAACTGAATTTGAATCAGCGAAGACCATCCTTGCGACGATCATCATGAGTGGCCCATGCTAAGTACAGTTTGTCGAAGTTCAATTCAGGCCGCGCTGGGCATGTTTTGCGTCGCCGCTTGCGGCTTAGTGGTCACGCGGGGCTCGGCCGCAGCCGCCGAATCCGGCAGACCGCTCAACGTCCTGTTTATCGCCGTAGACGACCTTCGTCCGCAACTCGGCTGCTACGGCCATTCGGAAATGGTCACGCCAAATATCGATCGACTCGCCGCCCACGGCCGCACATTTTTGCGGCATTACGCTCAAGTTCCTACTTGCGGCGCCTCGCGCTGCGCGCTGCTCTCGGGGCGGTATCCGCGCGTTCCGAAAGCTTACGAAAATGAAGCGTTCGCCACGCTGCCGCGCGAAGCCGGCCAAGCGGTCATGTCGCTGCCACAGCTCTTTCACAATCACGGGTACGCCACGCTCAGCATCGGCAAGATCACTCACTCCCCTGACGGACGTACCGCCGATGGCCGGCCCGAGCTGCCCTTCGGCTTCGACCAGGTCGGAACGCCAGTCGGCAAATGGGGCGACGGTTGGTCAGCGTTTTTTGCCTACGCGGATGGCAGCACGCGCGTGCCAACTAAGACTCCCGCCTTTGAACACGCCGACGTGCCCGACGACGGCTACCCTGATGGGCTGATCGCCCAAGACGCCGTCGCGAAATTGCGCGCCTTAAAGGGCGGCGGGAAGCCCTTCTTCCTGGCGGTCGGCTTTTTCAAACCGCACTTGCCGTTCAACGCGCCGAAGCGCTACTGGCAGCTTTACAAGCCGGATTCGATTCCGCCGGCTAACTATGGCAAGCCTCCGAGAAACACCGATCCATCGATCAGCCTGCACAAGAGCGGCGAGCTAACGCCGCGCTATACAGGTCTGGCGACGCCGGGCGTCGTGACAGACTCCGAAGCCGCCATCCTGCGGCGTTCGTACGCCGCGTGCGTCAGCTACAGCGACGCCCAGGTTGGCCGTGTGCTGGACGAACTCCGTCGCCTGGGTTTGGACGACGAGACCATTGTCGTCCTGTGGGGCGATCACGGTTGGCATCTCGGCGAGTACGGAATTTGGGGCAAACATACGCTGTATGAAGTTGCCCTCCGAAGTCCGCTGCTCATTCGGGCGCCCGGAATGGCGCACGCAGGAATGCCGACGAACGCCCTGGCGGAAAGCGTGGATATCTATCCCACGTTGGCGGAGCTTACCGGCTTGGCGCCGCCCGATCAGCTCGACGGCCGGAGCCTTGCACCACTGCTGCATGACCCCGCGGCCTCCGGCAAGCATGAAACCTATGGCTTTTGGGCGGCCGGCCGCGCTCACTCAGTGCGCGACGACCGTTACCGCTTTACGCGCTGGACTGCCGCCGGCGATCCAGAACACGTGTTGCAACTCGAGTTGTACGACCACGCGACCGATCCGGATGAAACGGTGAATATTGCAGCCGAGCGGCCGGAGATTGTGAAAGCGATGACGGATAAGCTTTTCAATGCCGTACCCTTGCTCAAGTCGCCGACGAAGGGAACGCTTCGTTCCAACTAATTGGTTGGCAACGGGCAGGCGGCGTAAGTCATTGCGGCGCCGTGAATTGCGATTCCCGTGGATTTTCTCCGCGGAAAAACGCCCGCTCGATCCGTTTTTTTAATGGATCGAAATGTTTTCCATTCTTGCATGGGCGCCCAAAGGGAACGTCTCTCGGCCTTTACTCGTCTGGCGGACTTGTCATGGAGTGCAGCGCGGGGAATCCGGCCGGCGAAAACGTCGATCGACAAGAATTCGCGCGATTGTTCTCTCGTGATGCGCGCCGGCTGTACGCGTTCGTGATGACGCTCGTCTTCAGCCATGACGACGCCGAGGAAGTGTTTCAGAACGCCAGCGTCATCCTGTGGAACAAGTTCGGGGAGTTCCGGCCCGACAGCAATTTTTTCGCTTGGGCCAGTCGAGTCGCCTATTACGAAGCCCTCGATCTGCGCAAGAGAAAGAAGCGGGCCGCGCTCATTAGCGATGAAAGTCTCGAAGTCCTTGCGAGCGAAGCAGCGAACCTCGCGGAAGAATCGTCCGAGCGAATGGCAGCACTTGAAGACTGTCTCGGCCGGCTTTCGGCGGGCGATCGCGAGCTGATTCGCGAACGGTATTTTCTCCAACAGCCGCCGAAGGAAATGGCGTCCAATCGGTCGCGGTCGCTTGATTCGATCTACCGCGCCCTGAGCCGCATCCATCAACGACTGCTGGCCTGCGTCGAGGGCAAACTCGCCCAGGAGGATCTGGCATGAGCTCCGACGACGCACGTCAACTCGAGATTCGCGACATCCTGGTCGCGGCCAACGCCGGCGCGGCGACTGACGAACAACTGCTGCGGCTGGATTGCCTGATCCGCTCCAACCCGCATCTGGCTAACTATGCGGCGAGGTTGCTGGAGCAACAAGCGGCCCTCGCCTGGCAGGGAGACCGAGAACTGCTCGCTGACTCATCGGCGCCGCCGCAGGTCGTGGGGCCAAGGCGTGCTCAGCCTGATCGCGCTCAGCCTTTGACCATGACCGCACGATTTCCCGGCGGCCCGTTCGCTTGGGCTTCGATCACGGTTGGTGCTTTTGCCATGGGGCTGCTTATCAGCACCGTTTACTGGGCCAACCGCAACCAAGCCAACCCGCCAGCCGGCGGCGGAGCATCCGCCGCCGCCAGCAGATACGAAGCCCGCCTGGTCGGCGCCACCGCCTGCCTTTGGGATCAAAACTCCAGCGGCTCACTCGCGGTGGGCAGCGCGCTGACCAGCGGCGAATCGCTACACCTGCTCGAAGGCGTCGCCGAATTCAATTTGAACTGGAGCGTCGGCGGCAATGCGGCCCTGTCGCTCGAAGGCCCCGCCGCGATGATGCTCACCAGCGAGGGTATGCCGACGCTCCGCTTTGGCCGGCTGACCGCGCGGATTGAAGCTCGCGAACATCCGTTCGTGCTGGATACCTCTGTGGGCCGATTGGTGCTGAACGACTATGGCTCTGTCGGTGTCGCGGCGTTCGGCAACGACGCGGAGATTCACGTCTTTGACGGCGCCGCCGCATTGGAGCCGGCTTGGGGCGCGCTTGGGGGGCCGGAACAATTGCCGCTAAGCATCAAGTCCGGTGAGGCGCTGCGCATTCAGGTCGGTGAAAACGGTGAATTGACGACGTCGCGACATCCGGCAGAGCGATCATACTTCGTCGCGCAGGTGTCGATGGCGTCCGACACCCTGGTCGTGCCGCGAGCCTACGTCAACGCCGTGAAGGCCGACACGCCGATCGGCTATTGGCGCATGGAGCGCGAAGCCTGGCCGCGGATACCCAACGAAATGGGTTCGCGCTTCGCCTGCCATGTCGAAGGCTCGATAGGCCGGACCGGGCGGCCTGGCAATCAAGGGCTCGAATTCGGCGTCACGGATGAAGGTGGCGATATTCTCTGCAACGAGGCGCTTGGTGACTCAATAGGCGACAGCTATTCGATCGAGGTGTGGATCAAGCCGAGTCATTATCACCTGGGAGCCGTCGTCTCATTGATCGGCGATCCTCCCACGCCCGACGGCGTCGTTCCTCACGGCATGCTGATGGAACTCGGAGGGTCAGGCCGCATGCCTACGGCCGTACATCATCCGGGCCGCATTCGCTTTCTGCACCGCAGCCCGGCGACCAACGAAAGCCAGGTGGGCACCTCGTGCTACTCGGAGGACGCGTATCAACTGCGACGTTGGCAGCACGTCGTTGCGGTGAAAGACGGCGCAACGATGTCGCTGTACATCAACGGCGAGCTTGTCGGCGCGAGCGATGATTCGACGCGCTTGCCTGCGGGGCTGCGAATGCTAGTCGGCCGGCTTTACCCGTCGAGGCAGATTCGTCCCTTCAAGGGGCAACTTGACGAGCTCGCGCTTTACAACCGCGCGCTGAAACTCGAAGAAATTCAGCGTCATTATCATTTGATCCGTCCGGAACTTCCGCCCAAACCGGCGCAGCCATCCACATAAGCACGCAACCAACGAACCAGGCAAGGCATGGCAGATTCGCGGCAAAGTCGTTTTCGCGCATTCACGCTTGTCGAGCTCTTGGTGGTGATCGCCATCATCGGCGTGCTCGTCTCGCTGCTGCTGCCGGCCGTTCAAGCCGCACGTGAAGCCGCACGGCGTTCGCAATGTCAGAACAACCTCAAGCAGCTCGCGCTGGCCACGCTGAATTACGAATCGTCCAACCGCCGCTTGCCGCCGGGCCGCTATGGATGCGACGGCGCGGCAAATCTCAACTGCTCGCCGGGCGAGTTTGCGCGGGCGGCCAGCGGGTTCCTGGTGATGCTTCCCTTTCTCGAACAGGCGAGCTTGTTTCAAACCATCGACTGGACCAACGGCCCCTGGTACGTCCCGAAGAATGCGCCGGAGCGCAACGCCGCCGCCCCGCACAACAAGAATCTTGCGATTGTCGGCACGCCGCTGCAAATGATGAATTGCCCCACCGACACGAAGCTTCCCTTCGTCGATTTCAAGCCCGACCAGGAAGCCACGGGCAGCTACGCGTTCTGCTCCGGCACGCGGGGACCCTCGAACGGCACGAGCAACGGCGCCAAGTACCGCAAGAACGGCGTTGACGGCGTCTTCATGTATCTGTCCGACGATGAGCGCCACGGAACCGCGCTCAAGGAGATCACCGACGGAACTGGCAAAACGATTTTTCTTGGCGAAACCATCGACGGGCACGCCCAAGAAACTCGAAACCGGTGGACCGCCGCCGGGCGATATGCCGACGGCTTGCGCACCACACAGAACCCAATCAATTCGTCCGCGGGCCTGGGCTGGCAGGAATGGAGCGCCGACGGATATGTCACGGTCGGCTCATTTGCCAGTCGGCATCCTGCCGGCGCCCAGTTCGCCTTTGGCGACGGACATGTACTGTTCGTAAGCGAGGATGTGGCGATTGGCATCTATCGCGCTGCCTCGACGCGCGCCGGCGATGACGACGCCGGTCCGATGCTTGGAACGCCGTAAAGCCGAGACCGCCGTTTTCGAACATGAATCTGTCAGCTTCCAACAATCGCCGAGCATACCGGAGCAGCGCGCCACTGCTGGCGATGCTCGCGGGACTCTCCGCAGCGGCCCTCGGCTGTGGCGACGGGCGACCAACCCGCATTCCGATTGAAGGGCAGGTACTGATCGACGGCGAGCCGCTCGCCTTTGGCCAGATCCTTTTCCACTCCAAGGAGCATCGGCCCGCCACCTCGAGAATCGACTCGGAGGGCCGCTTCAGGCTCACGACGTATGAAAAGGGGGACGGCTGCGTGGCCGGCGCGCATCAGGTTACGGTCAACGCCGGTGAAAACCTGAGTTCGACGGCCCGCCGCTGGCATGCACCAAAGAAGTACGCGGAAACTTCCAGCTCCGGCTTGGTCGTCGAAGTCAACAACAACGCTGAACCTGTCCGGATCGACCTCACCTGGAGCGGGGGCAAACCATTTGTGGAGAAGCTCGAAGGCGGCGGTGATTGAACGACCATCTTTGCACTCAGGCGACAGGTCACGCCGCACGCTTGGCCTCGCGAATCCAGAACGACAACTTTGACGGCAATCAAACATCTTTTCATCGGAGGCACGACTAATGCTTTTCAATCGACGGCCATTTCTGCTGTTCGCCATCGGCATCCTGCTGGCGAAGGCCCCGGCCCTTTTTGCATCGCCAGTCACCGCCTGGCACACCTTCAAAGCCAGCCCAACGACCCTCGTCGATTCAGGTCAAGGAACCAACGATCCCGTCATCGGTAGCACGACCAGCACCTCGGCCGCGTCGCGGATCGTCGGCTACTTCACGCCCGAGACGCTTGTGAGCGTCGGCGATAAGATCAGCCTGACGTTTCAGGTAAGATTCAACGATGCAGTTGGCGTTGGCAACGGCGGCGACAATTTTAGGTTTGCCCTGTTTGATCGCGATGGCGAAGTAGAGCCGGCCGCTGAAAACATTGCTTCGGCCGGATCGACGGACACCAATGGCTTCCTTGGTTATTGGGCTGGCGTGATGACCGGCGCGGGCACGAACGGCAGTCTTCGTGAGCGCTTCGACACAACCAACAATGATATGTTTGCCAACGCGAGCGCCTCCGCGAATCTGACGACGCCGCCCATCGGTGGGATGGCCGCCCCCATGACAGGACAAGTGAACGGCGTCGGAACGCTGTTGTTGTACGCCGGACAAATGACGCTGACCCGCACTTCCACGGGCGTGGACATCTGGGGCTCGTTCAGCGGCAACGGCGGCACGAATACATTCGCCACATCCGATTCAACGCCAATTAGCTTGACTTACGGCGCGGTCGGTTTTCTGAATGGTAACGGCATCAGCGCCGACCAGGTGATTTTCCAAGATGTGGACGTCACTTATACCGCCCTGCCCGAACCGCCTGCCGCGATTCTGTTTGCCATCGTCGTCGGCGCCATTGCATTCACCCGCCTTTGGAGAAAAGCACTCATGACACTTCAGATTCACCCCCAATATATCGTGTCGACGCTAACTCTTTTTATCATCGCCGCTCGTGTGAGCAACGCCGGCGCGACGGAAGTCACGACGTGGCGAACCTTCAAAGCCAGCCCCACGACGGTCATCGATTCAGGTCAAGGAACCAACGATCCGGTAATCGGTAACACAACGATCACCGCCGCCGCCACGAGAATCATCGGCTATTTCACGCCCATGACGCTTGCCAACGAGGGCGACAAAATCAGCCTAACGTACACGGTGAGCTTCAACGACGCGGTCGGCATGAGCACCAACAGCGGCGACAATTGGCGTTACGCGCTCTACGACGTGAACGGTGAGCCGGTTCCGACGGACGAAAATACCGCGAGCAACGGTTCGACCGATACGAATGACTTCCTCGGTTATTGGGCTGGCGTGAAGACCGGCGCCGGCGCCGGCGCGGCGGGCAGCTTGCGCGAGCGCTTCGACACGTCCAACAACGACATGTTCGCCAATGCCAGCGCCACGGCCAATCTCGTCTCGCCGCCGATCACCGGCGATAACATCGCCTTCGCGGGTCTCATCAACGGCGAAGGCGCGCCAACGCTCTACACAAGCGAGTTCACGATCACCAAGACCGCCGCGGGAATTGATTTGTCCGGCTCGTTTAGCGGCAACGGCGGAACGAATATGTTCACGTTTTCGGAGGTGACGCCGATCAGCCTTACCTACGGAGCAGTCGGATTTCTGAACGGCGGCGGCATGAACGCCGATCAGGTGATTCTCCAGGATGTGAATGTCAGCTTCACGCCGGGTGGCGCCGCGGTGGCTGGCGACTTCAATCACGACAGCGCCGTCAATGGCGCCGACCTGGCACAATGGCAAGGCGCCTATGGAGCAACCGCCGACGCCGATGCCAACGGCGACGGCGTTTCTGACGGAGCTGACTTCTTGATCTGGCAGCAAAATGTCGGCGCGGGACCGGGTATTAGCGCGGTTCCCGAACCGGGGTGTGTTGCACTGGTTGCCCTTGGCCTGCTTGGCCTCTCACAGTTCCGAGGTGCAAAGCGCGGAAACTAGGATGCCACTTGAAGCGGCTATCGCAGGCGAACTGCGAGACAAGTCCGGGCACGCTAGCGATTTAATCGCAAGTGCTCTCTTTCGGGCGTTAAGGGTAGAGCTGTGCCCCGGCGTCAACTTTTCTTGCCCATGGCGTACCGACTTTGCTAAGGACCACAACAACGGTAATTAGCGAGATTGTTCGCCTCGAACCAAACTCACCGCCGCGCTGCTGCAGAAGCCTATAATAATGTAGGCGGCAAGTCATCCGTGGATTGCTTGGCGCCGCGGGGGATCCTCAGCGAGCTGGATTCGACTTGCGATAGGCTGTTTGAACGGTGGTTGGGCTGGGAGCGCATTCTCGCGTTTTCGGCCGATCGCCAGGAAGAGGCCGGCATGGAACAGACCGCCGTGCAGAAACAGTTCTCGAACACGACCGTCAGCGGCGAACCCGTCAATGCTCTCTACACGAGTGACCTTCTGAAAGGATTTGAACCGGAACTCGAACTCGGCTTGCCAGGACACTTTCCCTACACACGCGGCATCCACGAATCGATGTACCGCGACCGGCTCTGGACCATGCGGCAGTTTGCCGGATTTGGCCGGCCGGCCGACACGAACCGCCGGTTTCGATTCCTGCTGGCCCAGCGGCAAACGGGGCTGAGCACGGCGTTCGACCTGCCGACCCTCATGGGCCTGGACAGCGATGATCTGCGCTCGGCGGGCGAAGTCGGCCGCCTGGGCGTGGCGATGGACACCGTTGATGACATGCTCGAGCTGTTCGAGCAGATCAACCTGGAGCGAACGTCGGTCTCGATGACAATCAATGCGCCGGCGATCGTGATCATGGCGTTTTATCTGGCGGCGGCGCGCACGCGGGGCTTCGACTGGCGGCAACTGCGGGGCACGATTCAGAACGACATCCTTAAGGAGTTCCACGCCCAGAATGAAGTCGTCTATCCGCCGGAACCCTCCGTGCGGCTGGTGGTCGATCTGATCGAATTCTGCACGCGGCAGGCGCCCAAGTGGAACACGGTCTCGATCAGCGGATATCACATTCGCGAAGCGGGCTCGACGGCAAGCCAGGAACTGGCCTTCACGCTGGCCGACGGCTGCCATTACGTCCGCGAGTGTCTCAAGCGGAAAATGAAAGTTGACGAATTCGCGCCGCGGCTCAGTTTCTTCTTTAACGCGCACAACGATCTCTTCGAGGAAGTGGCGAAATACCGCGCCGCCCGCTCGCTTTGGGCGGAACTGATGCGCGATGAATTCGGGGCCCAGTCGGAGGCTTCGTGCAAGCTCCGGTTTCACGCCCAAACGGCCGGGTGTACGCTGCAGGCTCAGCAGCCGCAAGTGAATTTGATTCGCGTGGCGTATCAGGCGCTGGCGGCGGTGCTTGGCGGCTGCCAATCGCTGCACACCAATTCCATGGATGAAACGCTGGCCTTGCCGAGCGAACATGCCGCGACGCTGGCCTTGCGCACCCAGCAGGTGTTGGCGTACGAAACCGGGGTGACGAATACGGTCGATCCGCTAGGCGGAAGCTACTTCGTCGAGAGCTTCACCCGCCGCATGAAAGACGAGGCACGCGGATACTTCCGCGCGCTTGCGGACCAGGGAGGCATGATCGCGGCAATCGAGAATGGGTATTTCCGCCGCGAAATCGCCGAGGCGGCGTTCGCGCAGCAGCGGGCAATCGACGCGGAGCAACGGCTGATTGTCGGCGTGAACGCGTTTCAGCAGGCGGAGGACGAGCCGATTCCGATCATGGAGATCGACCCTGCAATTGAAACGGCGCAAGTGAAATCGCTGCGAAGAATTAAGGGCACCCGTAGCGCGGACGGCGTTCGCCGCTCGCTCGATGAATTGCGCAAGGCGGCCGATGATCGTAGCAACGTATTGCCGGCGCTGGTTGAAGCGGCGGACGAGCGCGCCACGGTCCAGGAGTGTACGCAGGCGCTGGCCGACGTGTTCGGCCGATTTCGACCGTCAGCCTCGTGGTGAGGATCATGCACGAGCGAACAAAACCACAACGCGTTCTCCTGGCCAAGGTCGGCCTCGACGGCCACGACCGTGGGATCAAAGTCGTCGCACGCGGCTTGCGCGACGCCGGATTTCACGTGATCTACGCCGGCCTCTGGCAAAGCATCGAGGCGGTCGTCCAAGCAACTCAGGAGGAGGACGTGGATTGGCTAGGCGTCAGCATTCTCAATGGTGCTCACATGACGTTGATTCCACAGTTGCTCGACGAGTTGCACCGGCGCGGCCTGACGGACGTCGGCGTCATCGTGGGCGGCATCATTCGAGAGGGCGATCAGAAGAAGCTGAAGGAAATGGGCGTTCAAGCATGTTTCGGCTCCGGGGCGTCCATCAATTCAATCGTTGACTTCCTCTCGTCGTGCGGAAATCGATAGCATGGCGCCGAGCAACCAACACCACGACATCGCGGTTCTCATGCAGCGATCAACGCAGGGCGACCGCTCGGCCTTATCGCGGCTGTTGACGTTGGCAAACTCGGCAGATCATCTTGCAGCGGTGAAGGAATCGCTCGAGCAGCGTCACGCGTGCAGTCCGCCTGTCATCGGTCTTACCGGCAGCGCCGGAGTGGGCAAAAGCAGCTTGCTGGGTGCACTCGCATCCCACTTTGCTGAGTGCGGCGAGCGCGTTGGAATCCTGGCCTGCGATCCAGAGAGCCCGATGACCGGCGGAGCGCTGCTCGGCGATCGCATCCGCATTCTCCGCGCCGCGACATCCCCGGAGGCCTCCGAGCGCATCTTTGTCCGCAGTCTATCGACCGCGTCAGGCCAACAGGCCTTGCCGCCGAACATTGACCTGATGCTGCAGGCCATGAAGACGTTCGGGTTTGACCGAATCTTCGTCGAGACCGTCGGCGCCGGCCAAGGAGACATCGCGATTCGCCGCGTGGCCGATATCGTCGTTCTGGTCCTGCAGCCGCAGGCCGGTGACGAATTGCAATGGCAGAAGGCGGGCATCCTGGAAATCGCCGACATCGTCGTCATCAACAAGGCGGACCTCCCAGGAAGCGACCGTACCTTGGCCGAGGTGACCGAGCAATTGCATGCGGGCAGGGCGCCGAGCGTGCCGGTTCTAAAGACTTCAATCGCTCGAAACGAAGGCCTCGACGAATTCTATCGAGCCATCGACTTGGCACAGGCTTCGCTCAAATTGCGCAGGTAAGCTTTACGAGGAGAGTGAGAGTGCAAACGAAAGCCGACGACTCTCCCGCCTCCGCCAAGAAAGCGAATGCAAGCATGGGCCGACCAGAGCATTCCCTCCGCGCACTCACCGACGAGCTATTTCAGGAAGAGGAAACTCTCCGGGCAGGCGGCGGAGCAGAAGGCCAGCGCCGGCAACGCCGGCATGGCCGGCTGCCGGTGCGCGAGCGGCTTGCACTGCTGCTCGATCCCGATCGGCCGTTCTTCGAGCTCGGCGTTTGGGCCGCCTACAAAATGTACGCCGAATGGGGCGTTGTCCCGGCGGCCGGAGTCGTCGCCGGCATCGGCTGGATTAGCGGCCGGCCATGCCTGGTCGCCGCCAACGACGCGACCGTCAAAGCCGGGGCGATGTTCCCGCAGTCGGTGAAGAAGCTGCTGCGAGCTCAGCGGATTGCCTATCAATTTCGCCTGCCGCTCGTTTATTTAGTGGACTCGGCCGGGGTGTTCTTGCCGCTGCAAGACGAGATCTTCCCCGACGAGGACGACTTCGGCCGGATCTTTCGCAACAACGCGGTGCTGTCCGCGGCCGGCATTCCCCAGTACGCCGCGGTGATGGGCAACTGCATCGCGGGCGGCGCCTACTTGCCGGTGCTGTGCGACAAGCTGCTGATGACCGACGGCAGCCAGCTCTGCCTCGCCGGCCCCGCGCTGGTGAAGGCCGCGATCGGACAGGACGTCGATCCGGAAGAGCTGGGCGGGGCGGCGATGCACGCGGCGATCAGCGGGACGGTCGATTTTCACGAGCCGGACGACGAGTCGTGCTTGAAGCGGTTGCGATCGCTTGTCGCATTGCTTCCAAGCACTCCGGCAGTCGCACACAGCACGTCGCCGTCCACGGCTCATTCGCCCGATCGCGTGTACGAGCTGGTCTCCGCCGATGGACACGGTGAATACGACATGCTCCAAGTGCTGGCGTCGATCGTGGACCGCGACTCGCTGCAGGAATACAAGTCCGAGTTCGGCCAGTCGCTGGTCACCGCCTTCGCCAAGATCGGCGGCCATGCCTTAGGGATGGTCGCGAACCAGAAGCGGCGATCGCGCTCCGCCAGCGGCGAATTTCAGATCGGCGGCGTGATTTATCCCGACGCGGCCGACAAGGCGGCCCGGTTTGTGATGGACTGCAATCAGACGCGCCTTCCCATCGTCTTCTTCCAGGACGTACACGGCTTTATGGTGGGCAAGCAGGCCGAGCAGGCCGGCATCATTCGCGCGGGCGCGAAGCTGGTAAATGTGGTGAGCAACTCCATCGTGCCCAAGCTAACGGTCATCGTCGGCGGCTCCTTTGGCGCCGGGAACTACGCGCTGTGCGGCAAGGCCTATGATCCGGCGCTGATTCTAGCTTGGCCCTCGGCAAAATATGCCGTCATGGGCGCCGAGCAAGCGGCCGAGACGCTGCTCGCCTTGCAGCTTCGCGACGCGGAGCGCGCCGGCAAGAAGCTTTCCAAGCACGAGATCGCGGCCTTGGAAAAGTCCACACGCGATCGTTATCAAGAACAAACCGACATTCGCTACGGCGCCGCCCGCGGCTGGGTTGATGCGATCGTTCGCCCACACGAGACGCGGCTCTGGTTGCAGACGGCATTGGAATTGTTGCCGCCGGCCGCCGGCGAATTTCGAACAGGCGTGCTGCAAGTGTGAGGAACGCCGGACATGAACTCCGTTCGCATCGGAAACGCTCAGGCCTTCTGGGGTGATCGCGCCGACGCGGCTGCCGAAGTGCTCGCGCGCGAGCCGGAGCTCGACTACCTGACGCTCGACTACTTGGCGGAAGTCTCGATGTCGATTCTCGCCCTCCAGCGGCAGCGCGACCCGGACGCCGGGTATGCGCGGGACTTTGTGGAAGTCGTGCGGTCGCTAGCGCCGTACTGGGCCGCAGGCGGACGGTGCCGGCTGATTACTAATGCCGGCGGGCTCAACCCGCGCGGCTGCGCGGAGGCGTGTCGGGAGGCGCTGCGTCAAGCTGGCTGTCCGCCATTGAGAATCGCCGTCGTCACTGGGGACGATGTGTTAGAAACCATCCGCTCGGCGGCGGCCGATCCTTCTTCCTCGGCAGGGTTTCAGAATCTCGACACCGGCGCCGCGATCAGCAGCATCCACGACCGGCTGGTAACGGCTAACGCGTACCTGGGCGCCGAGGCGATCGTCGAAGCGCTCGCTGAGGGCGCCGACATTGTTATTACGGGTCGAGTCGCCGATCCCTCACTGACCGTCGCGCCCGCGATCCATCATTTCGGCTGGTCCGACGACGCGCTCGACCAACTGGCTGGGGCGACCGTTGCCGGCCATCTGATCGAATGCGGAACCCAAGTCACCGGAGGAATCAGCACCGATTGGCTCGACGTGCCGGACGCTGGAAACATCGGCTTTCCCATCGTCGAAGTGTTCGAGGACGCCAGTTGCATCGTCACCAAGCCCCGCGGAACCGGTGGCCGCGTGACCTCGCTGACGGTGAAGGAACAGCTTGTTTACGAAATCGGCGATCCGAGCAATTATCTCAGCCCGGACGTCGCGGTTTCATTCCTTTCGCTGAGGGTTGAAGACCTGGGCGACGATCAGGTGCGCGTCAGCGGCGCCAAGGGCAAGTGGCGGCCCGAGACGTACAAAGTCAGCGCTACCTACCAAGACGGCTTTAGCGCCGCGGGAGCCCTGACGATTATCGGCCGGGCCGCGGCGGAAAAAGCGCGGCGCTGCGGCGAAATGGTCCTAGCCCGCGTTCGCGGCGCCGGCGTTGAACTGCGGGACAGCGCGGTCGAATGCCTCGGCGCCGGCGACGGGGCTACGGGAATTGTCCCGTTGGATAACGAGGCGGCCGATCGTTTTGGCGAAGTAGTCGTGCGCGTCGCCGTCGAAACTGAGTCTCGCGAGGCTGCCGAGAGATTTTCGCGCGAGCTGATGCCGTTGATCACGGCAGGACCGCAAGGAACGACCGGCTACGCCGAAGGCCGCCCACGCGTGCATCCGGTGTTTCGGTATTGGCCGTGCTTGGTATCTCGCGATGTGGTGACCACGCATGTCGAAATGCTCCGGACTGTGGATGGCACGAAAGCAGCGGCGCCGATTGTCCATAAACCAACGCGAATCGCTCCGTCGTCTTCTTCGCGAAACGTAGAGTCAAGCGAGCGTCGATACGTCAGCCGCGAACAGCCACGACGGTTGTACGACATCGCCTGCGCTCGCAGCGGCGACAAGGGCACGAGCGCGAACGTCGGCGTCATCGCCCGCCGTGACGAGGACTGGACGCTGCTGCAAACCTGGCTGACTGCCGAGCGTGTCGCCGAATTCCTCGCGCCGCTCGGAATCGAGTCCGTCGAGCGATTCGAGCTACCCAATTTGCACGCCGTCAACTTCATCCTGCACGGCGCCCTGCGACGATCGTTGCACACGGACGCCCAGGGGAAGGCGATCGGCCAGATACTTTTGGAGATGCCGCTGTAGAATGGCTGCGGCGGATTGCCGTTGCGGAGGAAGCGAACATGGCCCGTTTGATCCTGGTCGAGCAGCTTGAACGCGGAATCTCCTCCGTGACGTTGAACCGCCCCGACCGCCGCAACGCGCTGAACATTGAGTTGCTCGAATCGCTCCACGCGGAAATTGAAGCCTTGGCCGGCGACACCGTAAATCGCGTCGCCATACTGCGTGGCGCTGGTCCCGTCTTCTCTTCAGGCCTCGACTTACACGAAGCGTCGGATGATGCGCTCATCGAGAAGTCGGCTGAATCCATTGAGCGCGTGCTGAATCTGCTGCGAACGACGCCGCTGGTGATGATCGCCGCCGTCCAAGGAGGCGCTGTCGCCGGCGGCGCCGGGCTCATGGCGGCCTGCGACGTCGTCGTGGCGGCGGACGACGCGAAAATCGGATTTCCCGAAGCTCGCCGCGGCTTGCTGCCGGCGCTCATTGGCAGCGTCCTTCGGCACAAGGTGAGGGAAGGCGATCTCCGCGAGCTGTTCCTCGCGGGCGAGCCCATCGACGCGGCCCGATCGCAGCAAGTGGGCCTGGTGCAGCACGTGACGACCGCCGATCGATTGCGCGACGAGGCGCTCGGCGTCGCCCGGTCGATCATCGCCGGGGGTCCGGAAACCATCCGCCAAACGAAGGTCCTGCTCAACGCACTCTTTCAAGAATCAAACAAGTCCGTTGGCCCAGGCCTGGCGGAAACGCATCTCCAGGCACGGCGCAGTGGCGAAGCCCGCGAAGGTTTGGCGGCGTTCGCGGAAAAGCGCAAGGCCAATTGGCCGATAAACCAGTGAGTAAGTAGATGCGTATAGCGCAAGAGATAAATGCCGCATTACTTGCTTCAGCCTATGAGGAGTCCCGAATCCAACATCCCCGCGGATTAATTCTCAGTGCCGAGTACAAATGACTATCGCCCTCGAACCCCCAGACCACCTCGCCCAGCGCCAAGAGCAGATGCGCCAGGCAGAAGCCCTGCTGGAGTCACTGCCGCA
>JAICUM010000539.1 GCA_025935855.1 Pirellulales bacterium
CGCAGAAACTCGCCGTCCGCGTCGCGCAAGAGCTCCGCGAGTTGCCGCAGGTTTTTGATCTCCGTGCCGTTCACTTTGGCGATCATGGCGAAAGGCCGGTTGTCGTAGCCCTTCACGATCGGATGCGGGAACATCCTGGTAGCGATAACGATCAATTGCTCGCCCGGTTCGGCCGGCAGGTCGTACATCCGCTTCAGAATGGGGCTGTCCATCGCCCATAGCAGCATCGTGCCGCTGCCGGCCCGCTGCACGTATTCCTGCGTGGCAGGCGTGAAGACGATCGGGCCGTAAATAAGGTATTCCGGATACTTGTCCTTGAGCGGCGGAATCACCAGGTCGCGATCCGGCTTGACCGGAACCTCAATGGTCTTCGCCTTCCCCTTGCGAACGATCTTCAGTTCAACCTTGCCGTCCTTCGCCACCTTCGGCACGTAGTACTGGAACTTCAGCCGCAGCCCTGGCCGCACGTCTACATAACCCTGGTTGTCGATCGCGTGCTCGCCGATATGAGTGATGACGTCCCACTTTTTAAGTGGGTAATCGTCGTCCTCCTCGCGATAAGGCCGCGTGACAATCAGGCCTGTCACGTCTTTGGAAAGCTTCAGATATTGCCTCAGGGCGTCATTTTCGGCGGTTTGATAGCTGTCGAAGAGCTGCGGATTGCCGTCGTACTTGCCGTCCTTGATGTCTTCAAGGAACGCTTTAATCTCTTCGGGCGGGATGATGTAGCCGATGTTTTCGGCCTCGGTGATTTTGCTGAACACCAGGCCCGCAATCTTCCCGTCCTGAATAGCCGGGCCGCCGCTGTTGCCGGGGTTGAGAGCTGCATCCACCTGGATTCGCAAACCAGTCGCGCCGTAGTTGTAGCTGGTGTATTCGATGCGCGAGACGATGCCGTCGGTGACCGACAGGTCGTCGCCGCCCTGCGGATAGCCAAAGACGCTGATGTGCGATTTCACCTCGGCCAGGTCGTTCGCCAATTCGATCGGCTTAATGTGCTCGATGCCGCTCGGGTCTTTCAGTTCTACAATCGCCAAGTCGATGCCAGGGGCGATGGCCTTCACCTTCGCGGTGAACTGGTCGCCGCCTTTGCGGAGCTGCACGAGCACCTCGCTGGCGTGCATCACCACGTGGGCGTTCGTGAGGATCCGCGAGCCGGAAATGACCACGCCTGAACCGGAGGCTTTCGACGGACTCGCCTTGGTCCAGGGCCGAAAGTAATCCGGCGCCCTCGCGGTGACGTTGATCTTCACCACGCTGTCTTCAATGTCGCCAGGATACGGAACCGTCTTCTCCGACTCCGGCTTCTTGGCCTCTTCTTTCTCCGCTTTGTCCGGCTGATCCACCTTTTCCGTCTTGGCGTCATCGCTCGGCTTCTTGGCGTCAGACTCACCATCCGCGCGTAGGGATGAAGCGAGCAATACAAGCGAACACACGGCGAACACGGCAAGCAGGTGGCGCAATGCGGTCATCAGAGCAGTCCCAAAAAAGTGTGCCTGGATCGAGCAGCCGCCATTGTGACTGCCGTCGTCCCGGCTGGCAAACACCCATGGGCGCCGGTAATAAACCGATAGCCGCCGAGCTAAATGGCTTCCGGCCCGCGTTCGCCGGTGCGGATGCGGATGCAGTCGTCCAGCGGCAGGACGAAGATCTTGCCGTCGCCGATTTGGCCGTGGTCGCCCGTGCGGCCGCCTTTGATGATGGCGTTGATGGTCGGCTCAACGAACGCGTCGTTCACGGCGATCTGGAGTTGCACCTTGCGCAGCAGATTCAGCGTGATCTCCCGGCCGCGGTAAACCTCGGTCTGGCCCTTCTGCCGGCCGAAGCCTTGCACGTCCATGATCGTTAGCCGGACGACCTCTACCTCGGACAAGGCGGCCTTCACATCCTCCAGCTTGCTCGGCTGGATCACGGCGATGATGAGCTTCATGTGCGGAGGGTTCAGGGTTTAGGGTTCGGGGTTCAGGTTTAAGACTACGCCGCGATGAGTTGTCCGATTCCATCATGGTAGGCGCTAACCATACCGGGCGAAATCCCCGGTTGTTGTCATCACATACTGAACCGTGAACCCTTAAAGCCACCCCGGCTCGGACGCACTTAGGCGGAAAAGTGCGCCGCGAGCCATTGGGGCGCCCTTCTGGGCTTGGCGGGCAGCAGGCTATTGCGGCGCTGGCCATGATCGGGGAGTGGTTGGCGGTAGAAGAGTTCCAAGGAAAAGCCGGGCGATTCTGAGACTTCCTTGAACCGAGGCTTGGGCGCGGCGGAGGCGGCGGTTGCCGCGCCCAAGCCATCGGAGGGTATAGCTCCATCCGGAAGCGGGGCCCGAGTCGAAGTTGATGTCCCGGCTTGGCGGCGAGTAGGCGGCACATCGCCGCCAAGCCACGTGGGACATCAGTTCGACCCAGGCAAGAGTCGCTCCTTCGTAGGCGGTTGGCGGATCAACCGCATGATCCGCGGGTTGTTCATCGAACCGCGGGCAGCGTTTTGCAAAGGCTGTGCCGCGATGGTGTTCGTGAAAAGGGAATCCCGCAAGTGATGAGTTGGCAGCGGTTTAGAGGTCCACCCGACTTGATTGCTTGTCGATGGTCAAACCGCGAATCGATGGTTGCTGCGCGCGATGTCTGCAAGGCTTGTCGCGCCTCTAGGCACAACGCAAAAAGCAATGCGGCGGAGCGCGACTTGCGCACCGCCGCATGTTGCTTGTTTGACGCGGCGGCTGGAAGCCGCCGGTACCAGCCCGTACTAGTAGGTCCAGATGCCGTCCACGAGGAAGGCGGTCTGGTCGATGTCGCCGGCTGGCGACCAGTCGTGCCGCACCTCGGGCCGGAACACGAGGTTCGACAGCGCCTTGATGTTCACGCCGCCGGTGACCTCGTTGTACGAGATGCCATCGGCCTTCCACCACTCGACGCGGCCGCCTGCCGAGAGCCAGGGGTTCACTTGGTAGAACAGGTATTGCGTCAGGCCGATCGTATCGTAGTTGCTCACGCCGGGGTTGCTGGTACGGACGTTGTCGCTCTGGGCCACATACGTCAGGCGGTCGGTCACGTTCAGCGTGAAGACGATGGCGTGGCTGTAGCTGTTGTCGTCGCCGCCGTCGCGCCAGCCGAAGTTGCCGTAGTTGCTGATGTAGCTCAACGTGGCGTACTGCGAGAGCTGATACGCGAAGCCGCCGATGAACACGTTGCCCTGGTTCAGCTGATCGAACCCAGTGTCCCAGCCGAGCGCCCAGCCGCCGTATAGGGTGAGGTTCTGATATCCCTTGTACGTGCCGAGCACGCCGGTTTGCGTGAGCGACTCGCTATTGAACATCGTATAGCTATGGCTGCGGAAGAAGTTGCCGACGACCGGCACCGTCTCGTAGCCCATGTTCGACAGGAAGTGGCCG
>JAICUM010000487.1 GCA_025935855.1 Pirellulales bacterium
CATCGGCTTCACGATCGTGTACAACACAACGCTGCTGCTGTTGATGATGCAGTTATTCAAGGTGCGCTGGCGCGTGTCGGAGTAAATAGCCCGGCCATCCTGGCCGGGTGTTTTGACACGGCTCAGTTATCTCGTGCAAAGCGCGTCGAGCCAGGATGGCTCGGCTATGTGGCGGAACTTGACCGCTATGGCAACGCTGTGCGATAACGCTCGACATGGCCGACAATGAAGGAGCACCGCCGCCGACGACGACGCAGGACGAGCGGGATTTGCTCCAGTATCAGTCGCGGATCGATCGGCCGCTGACGCTCAAAGTGCCGGAATTCAGCCGCGACGAACGCCTGCGGCACGTCATTTTCAGCCGGCAATTCTCGGTCGATCTGCTCGAAGACCTCGCCGGCACGGCGGACAAGATACGGCAGCTCTCGAAGGTCCGCGCCGGACAGGACTTTCTCATCGGACTGCTCAGCCACAAGCGGACCATGCTGTACTTCACGCAGCCTTCGACCCGTACGTTTCTCTCCTTCATGGCGGCCTGCCAAATCCTCGGCATTACGTGCAATGAAGTCCGCGATCCCTCGACCTCGTCGGAAACCAAGGGCGAAACGCGGTTCGATTCGATCCGCATGTTCTCCAGCTACTTCGATCTGATCATCATGCGCTCGCCGGTGGCCCGGCTGGCCGAGGCCTGCGCGTATCTGATGAACGACCTCGCGGCGACCGGCAATCGCAGCGTGCCAATTGTGAACGCCGGCTCCGGCGCCGACCAGCATCCGACGCAAGCCTTGCTCGACATCTACACGCTGCAGCGGACGTTTCAATTCGCCAGCCCCAAAGATTCCCCGATCGGCACGCGATTCGACGAAATCCGCCGGCAATTCCCGCAGCTTACTCGCGGCCTGGCACACAAGTTCTACGGCTTCTGCGGCGACATTGGCCGCGGCCGCACCGTGCGGTCGCTGGCGGATCTGCTCGCCGGGTACGAAGGGGTAACGCTGGCGTTTGTGGCGCCACGGCATCCAACACTCTCGCTGGGCGATGATCTGCGGCAGCGGCTCTTAACCTGCGGCGTGCGAATCATCGAGGCTGAGTCGCTCGAAGAGCCGATCGACGGCCGACCGCTGATCGAGCAACTCGACGCGCTCTACATGACGCGAATCCAGAAGGAGCACAACAACCCGGCCGACGAAGCGGCGTTCACGGCGATCGACTTTTCGCGGTACAAGCTGAACCGCGAGCTCGTCAGCCGGATGAAGTGCTACGCCCCGATTCTGCATCCGTTCCCGCGTGATCAGCACTTCGGCGAAATCCCGCCGGAGATCGACGCCGACCCGCGGGCGATGTACTTCCGCCAGGCACGCAACGGCATGTGGATCCGCGCGGCGCTGCTCGCGCATATCTTCAACGTCGATCATCAGATTTCGCGGTATTTTCACGAGCGATTCGAGGGATAGTAGTCAGGGGACAGTTGCCAGGGCCAGTCGTATCGACAAACCTCCGGCCCTTACTGACCCCTGGTCCCTGACCACTGCCGACTGCCCACCATGCCGCTGATTATTGATGGCTATAACCTGCTGCACGTCACCGGCATTACCGGCCGGCATGGAGATTTACACGGCTCGCGCGAGGCGCTGCTGCGTTTCCTCGCCGCCCGCCTTGATGAAAAGCAGCGGCCGTTGACGACCATCGTTTTCGACGCGGCCGAAGCCCCGCCCGGCTTGCCGCGCACCATTTCGTTTGAAGGCATGACGGTGCATTTCGCCTCGAACTACGAGGACGCGGACGAGCAGATCGAAGAACTGATCGCGACGTCGAATGTGCCGCGTTCGCTGTTGGTGGTATCCAGCGACCACCGCATTCAACGCGCCGCGCGCCGTCGGCGGGCGCAGTTTGTGGACAGCGACGTGTGGTTCGCCGAGCTGGAACGCCGGACTAACCGAGCTTCAAGGGCGAATGCCGCCCAATCGCCCGGCGGAGCGAGCGATGACGAGGTGAACTATTGGATCGCGGAGTTCGAGAAGCTGACAGGCACGACGACTGAGCCGACAAGCGAATCGCACGCTTCCAACGACGGACGCGCCGAGACGGATTTAAGAAATCCGTTTCCGCCCGGCTACGGCGAAGACTTGCTTGAAGATTGAAACTGGGGGCAGGCCGTAGTAGCCCCGGCATTCATGCCGGGGTCCCAAGCCAGCCAAGCCCTGGCCGAGCGCTGCGCTCAGTTTCCTTCGGCGGCTGGCCGAGGCCGCATCAAACCGCGGATTGTTTCGGCCTCGAAGGCGCTCCGATGCATCTCAACGTCCATTGCTCGGCCGGCGAATTAAACGCCGTTCTGAACCCCGGCATAAAATGCCGGGGCTATGACTAGGAATAACTTGCGTGCTAAGAATTCTCCGCTTTCGGCTGATCGCTGGGTTCTGAAATCCTTCGGAACGTAAAATCACCGGTCGTGCGGAGCTCCAGCTCATATAAGCCGCCCTTTTTGACGCGGAGCGACGGCGCGTCGGCGTGAGCGGCTCGAATGCCGAGCTTGGCCGCTTCGGCGGGATTATCCGCGAGCGTCCAGAAGTCCTTCCAGATGCGCTTCTCCAATTCGCTCATCTGGCCGTTGCGGTTGTACGAGTTCGGCGCGGAGCCGACCTGGTCGATGGCAAAGCCTTCCTCGGGCTTTTGATGCTCGCCGAAAATGCGCTGGAACAGGCAGATGGCCGTCCCTTTTTCGAGGTCGTTCGCCTCGACGTACTTGTCGTCGAACTTGGCGAGCAGACATTCGACGTAAACGCGATCGCCGTCGATGGTGAACTTCTGCCGTTGGTCGCTGACTGGGGCGCCCTCCTTATTCACCTCGAAGAATTCGACCTCGGTTTTCGGCCGCTTCGTTTCGGGATCCTCCTGCTGATCGATAACCCGCAGCCGAGCCAAGCGGTGGCTGAGCTTGAGAAAATGGTTGGCAGTTTCCAGTTTGGCAATGGCGGCGTTTTTTTGCTCGATTTCGGCGTTGAGGGACTCGACTTGCTTGGTGCGCTCTTCCAGGTCACTCGCGGTCTTGGCAAGCTTGGTTTGAACGGCGTCAAGCTCCTGCTGCTTCGCGTCGAGCTTCTTTTGCGGCTCGTTGTAAAGCGAGTACGCCTTCCAGCCCCCGACGCCGGCGCCGACGAGGAGCACGCCAAACAGCAGCGTGCGCACGGCGCTGTTCACGGTGCGAACGGTTTCGTTGATTCGGCCCATGCGGCAAGCTTTCAGCGGCGGCGTTGCATAAAAATCGGCGAACTAGCCGGACCGCGGGCACCGTGTCTGCACGGTCGACGGTCCGGGACTGGGGCGCCATGCGTGGTGCTTCCCGGAGGGCGTGGCCCTCTGGCTGGCGGGAGGCGTGGAGTTTCTGCTCTGAGTAAAGATAGCTTCAGGCGTGCGGCGGTGCGAAGGGCAATTCGATCGTAAACGTGGCGCCTTGGCTGGGTCGAGATTCAACGGAAATTTCGCCGCCGTGGTCAATCACGATGCGCCAGGCTTTCGACAAGCCGAAGCCAAGGCCCCGTCCCGCTTCGCGGCCCGAAAAGAAGGGTTCGAAAATGTGCGGACGGATGTGCTCGGGAATGCCGGGGCCGTCGTCTTTTACGGCGATTCTAATTCGCTCACCAGCAGCGGCGGAAATGTCGACTTCAACGCGGCCGCCTTGGCCGATCGCCTCGACAGCGTTGCGGCACAACGCTTGTACGGCAACCGAGAGCTGCACCGGGTCGGCCATGATCTCTGGAAACGGAGGCTGCACGTTCATTGACATCTCAATACCACGTCGCTGGCATTCAGCTCCAAATTCCGAAACCACCTTGCGGACCAGCTCGACCACATCCA